>CALLBD010000009.1 GCA_938001915.1 uncultured Caulobacterales bacterium
TTTTTGCTTTGCGCTTGTTCCAATTTTAGAAAGTTATGCCATGCGATTTAAATCCTCTGTTAGCAAACCTCTCCTTATCGCCACGACGGCTCTTGCGCTCATTGGGTGTGAGGCGGGTCAATCTACCTCTACGGATGCCAAAGATGTGACAGCGCAATCGGAAAGCGCGGGCGCGGCGGATGTGTCGGAGAATACAATATTGCAAACATGGACGGGTCCCTATGACGGCGTGCCGCCTTGGGATACCGTAAAAGTCTCTGATTTCCCGCAGGCCTTTCAGGCAACAATGGATAAGGTTCAGGCCGAGGTGAACGCCATTCGCGATAATCCCGAGCCGCCCACATTTGAAAATTTCACCGAGCCGATGGAGCTCGCAGGGAGTGATGCGAGTGAGCTTTTCTCTATTTGGGGGGTGCATGCGAGCAACCTTTCCACGCCAGACGTGCGCAAAATTCAAGGGGAGTGGCTGCCGAAAGTCTCGGCCTTTTTTAACCAACTCACGCTTGATCCAAAATTGCTGGAAAAGACCAAGGCGGTATATGACAACCGCGCCAATGCCAATTTGGACGCTGACCAATTACGCTTGGTCGAGCGCAATTATGAAGAACTCGTGCGTAATGGCGCTCTGCTCGAAGGCGCGGATAAGGAAAAGCTGATTGCGCTCAATACGGAACTCTCCAAACAATTTAATGCCTTCTCCAACAAGGTCCTCGCGGATGAAGAAACCTATATTTATCTCACCGACGAAGCGGATTTGGCGGGCCTCCCCGACAGCTTCATAGCCTCCCTTGCGGCGGCGGCCGAGGCGAAAGGGAAAGAGGGCTGGGCGCTGAAAAACACCCGTTCGGTGATGCAGCCTTTCTTGCAAAATTCAACGCGGCGCGATCTGCGCGAGCGCGTGTTCAACGCCTATGTCAATCGCGGCGATAATGGCGATGCGAATGACACCAATGCGACGATTGCGAAAATCCTCGATATTCGCGCCGAGCGCGCGAAGCTATTAGGGTTTAAAAGTCACGCCCATTACCGCATGGCCGACACAATGGCGAAAGAGCCTGAAACCGCGATGGATTTGATGATGCAGGTCTGGCCAGCCGCAGTAGCCCGCGTGAAAGAAGAAGTTGCGGACATGCAGGCGGTCGCGGATGCCGAGGGCGCTGATATTACAATTGCGCCGTGGGATTACCGTTTTTACGCGGAGAAAGTCCGCAAGGCGAAATATGATCTCGATGCCGCAGAGATTAAGCCCTATTTCAAATTGGATAATATGGTCGACGCGATGTTTGACGCGGCGGGCAGGCTCTATGGTATGACGTTCGAGGAAAATACGGGGAGCGTCCCTGTCTTTGACCCCGAAGTACGGACTTTTGAGGTGAAACGCGGGGATAAACTTATCGGGCTTTTCTATCTCGATAATTATGCCCGCGAAGGCAAACGCTCTGGCGCATGGGCGACGACCTATCGCAGTCAATCCAGTTTAAGCGGGAAGAACCGCTATGTGCTGAGCGCGAATAATAATAATTTTGTCAAAGGCGGAGAGGGCGAGCCTACACTCATTAGCCTCGATGATGCGACAACGCTGTTTCATGAATTTGGCCATGCGCTACATGCGCTAAATTACGATATTAAATATCCGGGCTTGGGCGGGACGCCGCGCGACTTTGTTGAATATCCTAGCCAGGTGAATGAGAACTGGCTGCTGACACGCTATGTGCTCGATACTTACGCGAAACATGCGGAGACGGGCCAGCCCATGCCGCAGGCTTTGGTGGACAAGATAAATAAATCCAAAACCTTCAATGAGGGCTTTTCGACGGTGGAATATCTCGCCAGTGCGATTGTCGATATGAAGATGCATAATCGCGATAAACCCGTCACCGACGCGGATGCCTTTGAGCGCGAAACGTTGACTGAAATCGGAATGCCGAAAGAAATCGTGATGCGTCACCGCCTGCCCCATTTTAATCATCTCTTCGCGTCAGACGCCTATTCGGCGGGCTATTACAGCTACCTCTGGTCCGAAACGATGGATGCGGACACCTGGGCGGCCTTTGAAGAGGCGGGAAGTCCGTGGGACAAAACAACCGCCGAACGGTTCCGCTCGATTATTCTGTCGACAGGGAATGAAACGGACCGCAAGGCCGCCTATCGAGAGTTCCGTGGCCGCGATCCCGAAGTGAAATATATTCTCCAGAAACGCGGCTTCCCTGTGCCCTAGCTTAGGAATATTTCAACCCGCACATCCCAAAACAAAAAACCGCCACTCCATCGGAACTGGCGGTTTTTTATGTTAGGAGCGCTGGTCTAGTCTTCGAACTTTAGGCTTAAGAGGCTCAGCGCGAGGAGCAGCGTGGCTGCGACGCCCGTACCGCCCGCGAGGGGGCGTGGAACGAAGAAATCTTGAATGCCAAACATCATGACCAAAGCATTTGTGATGAAGGCTATAACGCCGATAGCGACGGTTAGGCCGCCGAGCGATTTTTTGATGGCATTGGCGCGCCTTTTTAAAAGGGCCATGCCAAAGATAACGGCGGCCATAGCCAGCAGAACTTTCGCCGCATTATAGCTGAAGAAAGAGAAAGTCACAACGGAGGAGGCGAGACCGCCCAGATCCGCATTGACGCGGGCGGCTTCGCGGAAAGGACCGAACTGCGTCAGGCCAATACCCACCTGAACCACATTCAAAACGGCGCTGAAGGCGATGGCGGAAAAGCCGAGAACATAGTTCTTTGTCCGCACGAGGGCCGCGCCGCCTAAGGCTGAGAGTAGGACGAATAACAGGGCCTCAATACTCCATATCACATGGCGGTTTGCTTCGGGAGCGAGCATGTAAAGGGCTGTATAAATCGGCTGTAAAATGGCCGCGAGGAAGAGAAACCAAGCGATGGTTTTGACGGTGCGGTTATGAGAGAGTTCCATGGCGTAAACTTTCGGCAGGGGGTGATTGTCTTCACGATAGCTAAAGTCAGAGTTTTCATACTTTAACTTATGATGGGAATGAGGCCTATACCCGTCACCTCAAAATTTCGTGTAGTGCATTTTGCACCGATAGGGGCCTGCCTCTCGGGCGCTTTCGCAAAAGAGGCGAAAAAAAACCGCCACTCTCTCGAGAGCAGCGGTTATTTATTCTAATTCTGTGTTAGCCGACGTCTTACGATTTCGGAGCTTCACGGCATTTCATCTCCATCTCGCAGATGAAATGCAGGCGCTTCGCTACTTCTTAGCGCGTCCACCTGACATGCCGCGGCCTGTTGTGCGTTCTGCGATACGGGCAGATTTACCACGGCGGTCACGGAGGTAGTACAGCTTGGCGCGGCGGACTTTACCGCGGCGCTTAACCTCGATGGCTTCAACCAGCGGGGAGTAAAGCGGGAATACACGCTCAACACCTTCGCCGTAAGAAATTTTACGGACCGTGAAGCTTTCTTTGATGCCAGCACCAGAGCGAGCAATACAGACGCCTTCGAAAGCCTGCAAACGTGTGCGCGTGCCTTCTGTAATCCGGACCTGAACCACAAGCGTGTCGCCAGCTGAAAAATCAGGGATGTTTTTCTCGCCAGAGAGCAGGCGCTCGGCTTCGGCTTTTTCAATTTGTTCGATGACGTTCATTGTCCGTCTCCTGTTTGCGCTTTGGCCCCCAGATGCCTCTCATAGAGATCTGGACGCCGCGACTTGGTTGTCTCTATGCTTTGTGCGTGCCGCCAGTCTGCGATCTTTTTGTGATCGCCGCTTAACAACACCTCCGGTATGCTCCGGCCTTCAAACTCTCGTGGTTTGGTATAGAGCGGATACTCTAGCAAACCCTCTTCAAAACTCTCGTCCGAGGCGCTGTCTGCATCGCCCAAAACGCCGGGCAGCAGGCGTACGCACGCCTCGATCAAAACTTGTGCCGCGACCTCTCCGCCTGCGAGAACGAAGTCGCCTATGGAAATTTCTTCCATATTGCGGGCTTCGATCACCCTTTGATCGAGGCCTTCAAACCGTCCGCAAAACACAATAAGACCCGTGCCCGTTGCCAACTCTCTTACCCGCGATTGGGTGAGGGGTTTGCCCCGGGGGGTCATATATATCAGCGGTCTGTCATCAGACACTGAGTCAATAGCCGCTGCGGACACGTCAGGTTTTAACACCATGCCGGGACCGCCGCCCGAAGGCGGACTGTCGACGCTGCGGTGCCTATTAGTCGAAAAATCGCGAATGTCTACTGTATCTAGCTGCCAAATACCGCTTTTTTCAGCCCCGCCAATTATAGAGGTGCCCAATACGCCCGGAAAGGCGTCAGGGAAGAGGGTCAGGGCGGTCGCGCGCCAAGGTTTAGGGGCTTTGCTAGACATAGGGGGAGCTTAACAGGGAAAGGCAGCGATTTCACGGATTTCCTGCGCGGTTCGCTCAGTTAGCGGCGGAGAATGTGAGATTTTTGGTTATGGTTAACGAGGTCTAAACGCTTTCGCGGCAAATTCGGCCCATGATTCGTAATTTTGCTAGATTTGCATGTTTGATTCTGGGCGGCGCAATCGCCTCGGCCTGCTCCTATGGTGCGCCCTTTAGTGCCGCGCCAGAGTTTCGGCCCTTTCCAGGGCAGGGCCAATATATCCGTCCTGCCTATCTTGGTCCCCAGCCGACACCCATTGTGCCTGCCATAGATGTGTGCCGCTCGCAGCTCTATGCAGGGCTTGTGGGACGGCATGAGGGCGCGATTTATATTCCGGGATTGCCGGGCCGAAAACGGATTATCAAGCCCGCCAATTTGGAAGGCTTTGGCTATAGCCCCAATGATAGTTTCTACACCCAGCCGCCCTTTGTGCAGGTCACAGAGTTCTTGACGAGCCAATCGCTCTATGCCCCCGCGATCTCAAATATGACGGACCGCTTAAACCTTGGGCCAGAGGTAGCGGAGCGGCTCACGATTGAACTCGACGCCAATGGCTATGTGCAGCAGGTCGGCTGTAGTTAAGCGATATAGGGGTAAGTGTGAGCTGATTGTACGGCGGGCCTCGGGGCTTCCGAAAGGCTTTGCAGCGTCTTTAAGACGTCTGGATTTGTGTCTATCTGCTGGCTGGCGTCTCGAAATTTCCGTTGGATAGATTTGCGCATATAGGCGCCATAGGCCGAAACGATTTGCGCATGTGAGTAGCGCCTGATGCGTAGTGTCAAACAGGCGGAAAAACAGAGCATATTCAAAACCAACCGCTCTGATATGGGGCGGTTATTATTCGCGGCTGCGAGATAGGCCGACACAGGTTTCACCAGCGGGATGAGGACAAAGCCTTGGCGATTATAACCCGCCGCATTTAAAGTCATGAGCGCGCGTTGGAGTCCTGAAAGCGGACTGCCGGTCTGAAATGTCTCCAGCCTCAGTTGTGCGAGTTTCAAGGCAATTCTCGCGGTGAACTGCTCTGGGACGGCGCAGCTCTCTTGATCATAGAAAATAACGGCGGGTTTGGTTGCGCGATAGGGCATGCGGCCCGCGGCTAAGACCTCGAGGCGGCGAGCGGCAGCGACGTTCTTGGTGCAGAAAGACCCGCTAGCAGGTACAAATTCAATATCATATTCGCTCATGTTGCTAGCGCGCTTCAGCGCTTCAAATTGATTATCCGCCCAATTTGAAATCAGATGCGGATTGAGCTGGGGCGGATATGGCTGGACGGCCATACCTGCGCTATCCATGGGGGATGGCAAAGCGGGAAGCGGCGGCGCGCCGAATTGACGAATTAAATGCGCCATCAATTCATAGTGTAATTTGGCGTCCTTTTTTCGGATCAAGCCTGAGGTAAACATCTTACGCACATCCCAACATGCTGTGGGACGCCGACGTCCCGCAAAGTTAAATTTTGCGCTAATCCAACCCCTCTCGTTCGCGGGCAAGCTCGTAAGCTTCGAGCGCCAGCAACCATTGCATCTCCAGAAACTCGATTAGCGACTGCGTCCTCGCACGGTCCTGCCCGAGTCGCACAGCCTCTTCAGGATTTGTGGTAAACAAATCCTCACTGGCCAAACGCGTGTCAATTTTTGTCAATTTCCTCTGCGCTGCGGTGACTTGTTTCTCTAAGGATTCCGACTTTTTTTTCAGCGGCGCGATGTCTTTTAAGGCGCGCGCACGGTCTTGCCGATTACGTTTGCGTGTATTTTCTTCTTTGGGTTTTTGTTTCTTATCGGCTTTGGTTTTTTCCAATTGTAGGATGCGGTAATCATCGAGCGAGCCTTCGAATGGTTCTACCTTGCCTGCATCCACGAGCCAGAGCCTATCCACGACGGCTTCGAGCAGGTTTCTATCATGAGAAATGACCACAACCGCGCCTTCATAATTATTTAGGCTACGAATAAGCTCGGCGCGGCTATCAATGTCCAAATGGTTGGCAGGTTCATCAAGGACAAGCAAATGCGGCCTATGAAACCCAATGAGTGAAAAGAGTAGCCGGGCTTTCTCCCCGCCCGATAAATCGCCCGCGGGCGTCTCGGCATTTTTGACGCCAAGCCCAAAGCTCGCAAGGCGTGCGCGGCGCTGGGCCTCTGTTGCCTCCGGCATCAGCTCGACAACATGATCATATGCGCTGGCGCGGGGATTAAGGGCATCGATTTGGTGTTGGGCAAAATAGCCGATTCGGAGCTTTTTGTTGCGTTTGATGAAACCAGGTTTGGCCGGGTCCAATAACAGCGGTTGCAGCTCGTCCATAATCGCCTTGGCGAAGGTCGATTTACCTTGCCCGTTTTTTCCTAAGATTCCTATCCGGTCATCCGGGTCAATCCGTTGATTGACCTTACGCAGAACAATTAAGTCCCCATAGCCCAGCGCGACATCATCAAAACGAACTATTGGCGGGGAGAGGGGACGCTCTGGTCCGGGCAGGCTGATGGGTGCAATAGGGTCGCTGACGATTGTGGCGACGGGCTGCATCTTCGCGAGTTTTTTGACGCGGCTTTGTGCCTGTTTCGCTTTTGAGGCTTTGGCTTTAAACCGCGTCACGAAGGCTTCGAGCTTACGGCGCTCATCTTCTTGTTTCGCCATCAGCGCCATATCAAGACGGTTTCGTTCTGCGAGCTGCCGTTCGAACCTGTCATAATTTCCCGTATAACCAAATAGCTTCCCTTGCCGCAGATGCGCGATGTGGGTAACGGCTGTATTGAGGAAATCCCTATCATGAGAAATCACGAAAACTGTGCCCGAATATTTCCGAATATGGGCCTCCAACCAAACCGCTCCTTCAACGTCTAAATAGTTTGTTGGCTCATCAAGCAGTAGTAAATCAGGCTGGGCAAAAAGCATGGCCGCCAATGCCACGCGCATGCGCCAACCCCCTGAGAAATCCGAACAGGGTTTGAGCTGGTCCTCCGCGGTAAAGCCAAGCCCAGAGAGAATAGACGCGCCGCGGGCTTCCGCGGAATAGGCGTCAATATCAGACAAGCGCGTATGGATGGCGGCGATGCGCATAGGGTCCGTGGCTGTTTCCGCTTCGGCGAGGAGGGAGGTGCGTTCTTTGTCGGCGTTGAGAACCGTTTGAATCAGGCTTTGTGGCCCGCTCGGGACTTCTTGGTCGACCACGCCTAATTTCATATTTTTGCGCAGATTGATTTCGCCGTCATCGGGGCTGATATCGCCTTTAATCAGGCGGAAAAGTGTGGATTTTCCCGTGCCATTTCGGCCCACAAGACCGACCTTATGGCCTTCATTTATGGCCAATGTGGCTTGGGTGAAGAGGGGGCGTCCCTCGATTCGATATGTCAGATCGTTGATATGAAGCACAGATGTACTCCTATATCGCCTTTACAGCAGGGCAAGCCCGCATTAAGGGCGCGCCAAAGTTAAACACAGCCTACACGGAGTTTCTCATGGCCGTTCAACGTACATTCTCAATCATCAAGCCCGACGCGACCAAGCGTAACATCACGGGTAAGGTCAACGCTAAGATCGAAGAAGCGGGTCTTCGCATCATCGCGCAAAAGCGCGTTCAGCTCACAGAAAAGCAAGCGGGCGGTTTCTACGCTGTGCACAAAGACCGGCCATTCTACGGCGACCTCGTGAAGTTCATGATGTCTGGCCCTGTTGTTGTTCAAGTTCTGGAAGGCGAAAACGCTATCAAGGCCTACCGCGACGTGATGGGCGCAACAAACCCCGCTGAAGCTGACGCTGGCACAATCCGTGCTGAATTTGCTGAAAGCATTGATGCCAATACAGTGCACGGCTCTGATGCCCCAGAAACAGCGATTGAAGAGATTGCTTTCTTCTTCTCTGAAGATGAAATCGTTGGTTAGGTGATTCTTACAGGGGATGTCGGTTTCGACATATTTAAATCAAAAAAGGCCGGGGCGACCCGGCCTTTTTATATGGCTCATGTTATACGCGATGTGCAAACTCGCCTATGACTTAATGCGAATAAGTTCTTTAACAATCGCGTTCTGAATCGTGTCGAACGCGGCTTCTAATTCTTCCGTGTCATCGGCGGTTGAGAAATTTTCTGGCTTTGAGGCACATGATTGTAGCAAATTATATGCGTTGGTCTGGCTCCATAAGTTAACCTCTCTTCTTTGTCTCGGATTCCATGGATTATTGGTGTTATAGTAGCCTACCTCCAATGCATATCCAATCGTGAATATTTCGGTGCCTTGAGCCTTAAGTTGATTGCAAGAATCTATCGTCAATCGGTCCGTACTACGTCGGAGATGACCCCGCCTATATCCAAATTGATTATTATATTCTGTCGCAAAAATACCACGCCAAGCCCCATTGCTGAACTGACGCCAATATACAGGAGCATCATCGGCGGCTATGAATTCGAAATTTCCCAAAGTGTTTTGACCATCAGACATGAAAACAATGAACTTTAACGGTTCGCGATAAGTCTCACTCATGCGCTCGGCTTCATTCCGATGGAAGGTATTTTCGACATCCATCCACGCCTTGGCCTGGGCCATGGGCGGGTTAGAGTTCGTGCTTCCGAATGGTGTCATTCTTTCGACTTCTTCGGGCGTGACATAGCCCCACTTCATCTCAACACGATTGTTGGAGATAATGTTAGAGCTGTAAGGGAGCATGCCCATCCGAATTGTACGCAATCCGCTTGCATCTTCTGTACCCAACCTGCTGGATAAATCACCGGTGAAGCGATTGACCGAGAACTCTAAACCGTCAATCCTAGGCTCGGCGTCGTCAGGTGACCTTCCGTCGGGTCTCGCAAGCTTATCATCCCAAGCCATTGAACCAGAATTATCCAATACCAAAGCGATTGATGCAGGATGTTTTTCGTCAATATCCAAATAGGATACCACGGCTTCTGCGGAAAAACTGAGATTTTGTTTACCCAGGACTTGTATGAATGTCGGGACCGTCTTGCCCGAAACGGTTACGCGAGCTTCCTTGGCGTTGTCATCATAAACGACATTCACATCTACGCCATTGGAGCCGCCCTTGACCCAGCCCTTATAATCATAGCCCAAATCAAACGCGGTATGTTCGCCCGCCGTAAAACCCTCATCCAAGCTTGAAGGGGGACGGTCATTGTTTTTAACGAAAATTGCAGCAGCAAGGGCTGTCTGGTCAGCAACGGCTTGGCTGCGAGCCGCGGCATTGCTTAGCACCGAATAATCCATTGCTGCGCCCATTGCGCCAAATAACGCTAAAGCACCGCCGGCAAATGTTATCGCCATATTTCCGTCTTCATTCTTACGAAAACGTCTAAAAAGCTCTTTAGTCGACCCAAAATCAAACATGTGAACATCCCATACTTCAAATAGTTTTAATTTTGTCTCCAAAATTAAATTGCGGGCTGGCGCAGTGGTCATCCCTGCATGGGGTTGTATGATAGGGATTTTAGAACGGGGTTACGGGTTGTGGTTTCCAAACTGTTAAATGGAAACAGGGTTAATCCTTTGTGACAGCTTCCGCTAAAGCTTTTGGGTATAATCGATGTTCTAGGACCTGTACGCGACTCGCCAAGGTCTCTTCCGTGTCATTTGCATGAATGTTAAGGAGGGATTGCGCAATGATTTCGCCGTCATCGACGCCCTCACTCACCCAGTGGACGGTGCAGCCATGTTCGCGGTCCCCAGATTCTAAGGCGCGCTTATGCGTGTGAAGGCCTTTGTATTTAGGAAGAAGCGAGGGGTGGATATTTATCATTTTACCCGACCAAGCGCGGACAAATTTTTTGCCCAAGACCCGCATGAAACCCGCGCAAACGACGAACTTTATATTATGCGCCTTTAGGGCCGCATCTAATTCCGCCTCAAAATCGGCGCGGCTGCCGAAGTCGCGGTGATCTATGCAAATGGCTGTTACGCCCAAAGCCTCTGCTTTGCGAAGCCCTGCGGCCTCCGGGCGGTTGGAAATCACGAGCTGAATATCTGCGGGATAGGCCGTATCTTGTGCAGCTTCTATTAGGGCGACCATATTAGAGCCCGCGCCAGAAATTAAGACAGCGGTCGGCGTGCGATTAGACACAAGTCGCCACGCGTTTGAGCTGTCCAATGACATGGGCTTTCTCGCCAGCCTCTTCTAAATGGGACAGCACAGCGGGCATATCATTCGGCTTCACGCACAGGACCATCCCGATGCCGCAATTAAAGGCACGCCGCATTTCCTCTTCTGCGACGCCGCCTGTCTCTTGTAGCCATTTGAAAACAGCGGGACGTTCCCACGCGCCGAAATCAAATTCAGGGACAAGACCCTCTGGTAACATACGCGGTACATTATCCGTCAATCCGCCGCCCGTAATATGGGCCAGACCTGAGACAAGGCCGGAATGGATAAGCGGCAATAGAGATTTAATATAGAGGCGCGTTGGCGTCAGCAGGCTTTCCGCAAGGGGCGCATCCGCGAAGGGGGCGGGGTCATCCCAGCCAAGGCCAGAACGGTCCACGATTTTACGAATGAGGGAGTATCCATTTGAATGCGGTCCAGAGCTTTCCAAGCCAATCAGCATATCGCCTGCGTCCATATCGTCATGCCGCGGCAGCATCGCATCGCGCTCCACTGCGCCGACGACAAAGCCTGCGAGGTCAAAATCATCGCCTTCATACATGCCGGGCATTTCGGCTGTTTCCCCGCCGATAAGCGCGCAGCCCGATTGGCGGCAGCCTTCGGCAATCCCAGAGACAACGGCTGCCGCATTATCAGATGTCAGCTTTCCGGTTGCGTAATAATCGAGGAAGAAAAGCGGCTCTGCACCATTGGCCAGCACGTCATTGGCGCACATCGCGACAAGGTCGATGCCGACGGTGTCCAAACGGCCCGTGTCGATGGCGATGCGCAGCTTGGTGCCGACGCCGTCTGTGCCTGAAATGAGGATAGGGTCCGTATAACCCGCCGCCTTCAAGTCAAACGCGCCGCCGAAACCGCCAATGGTGCCATCTGCACCCTTGCGGCGGGTGGATTTGACCATGGGTTTTATACGGTCGACGAGGGCGTCACCTGCGTCGATCGAAACGCCCGCATCCGCATAAGAAAGACCTTTTTCATCCGACATAGTCGTGTCCTGTGTAGAATCCCATCTCGCCCCAATTTGGGGGATAATTCAGCGCGCTTGGACCATTTTCAAGGGTAAGGTGCAAGACATGGCTGCATGAAAGCTGTGAGCGGGCTTGGCGAAAGACGCGAGCTAGGCTATCCCTTCCCCTATGACACGTTTATTTGCTTTCATTTTCGCCTTTCTTTTATTGGCTGTGCCCCGCGCTTTCGCGGCGGACCCCTTTACCGTTAGAGGTATCAAAGTGGATGCCACAGCTCCCACCGCGATTGAGGCCCAAATTCAAGCGATGGCGACTGGACAAGTTGAAGCTGCAAATGTTCTCTTGAACCGTTTGACGCTCGAACAAGAGCGCGCTGTGAAACCGCTGCCTATATTGACGCCTGAGATTGTTGCACCGTTAATTCGCGCATTGGAACCTAGCCAAGAACGCCGCTCCTCTAATCGTTATCTGGGACAAATCACAGTCGCCTTTAATCCTTCTCAGGTACAGAGTTTCCTTCAAGCTAACGATCTTACAATGGTCAGCTCCCAAGCCAGCGAGCGTTTGGTTATCGTGCGCGAAACGGGACTGCGAGGCTCTAGCGGGCTGCAAGCGACGTTCTCGGACCCGCGTTTGTCACATGCTTTGACGCCGTTGCAGGTGGCGTCTGTTGAAGATGTTCAGTTTTTGTCGGCTTCACCATCTGATGATGAATTACGCGCTATCGCGTCGAAGTACCGTCTGAACCAAGTGCTGATTATCGAGCCGAACGGGACCGTAACGGATGTCTCTGTGGATACAGGTGAGCGGAATAGTTTCTATATTTCGCCATCCGCCCCTGAGCCTGCTCTTGGCGAAGGTGTACCGACTATTCCTGATGCGCGGGGCGTTGAGACGGGACTGAGTGCTGGCTTTGCAGACCGCATCATTGCGCGCCTAGAGTCCGATTGGAAACAAGCTTCAGCCGTTGTCGCCAGCGAAGTGGTAACCAGCGCTGTGTCAGTTTTATATACGTCTCATGCGGATTGGATTGCGCTGCAAGACGCGATCAATACGGCGGCGCAAATCAAAGGCGCGCGGTTAGACGCTCTATCAAAAGATGGGGCCCTCATGACAATTTCTTACGGCGGAGATATTGACCGCCTCGCCAATGAGCTTCGTTTTAAAGGTGTGCGCGTTGAGCAAGACCCGCGCCTTGGGCTCGTTTTTAGACGGTCCTAAGCGCGAAAATTTATGTCTCAAATTCCGCTTAATTTGCGGCCCGATGCGCGCCAGAATTTTTCCAATTTTCATGTCACTGGGAGCAATCATGCGGCAGTCGCGTTGTTGCGTGCGCGTGAACGTTGGCCAAGTGCAGCGGTCCTTATTTTGGGCCCCGTAGGCTCTGGGAAAACTCACCTAGGCCATGCGTGGCAATCCGCATCCCAAGGTGAGTTTTTAGATGACGCGCATGAGCTGGATGAACGGGATGTGTTTGATGCCATCAACCGTGCGCTCGCGGGGGAAATCAGCGGCCTTGTCCTCGCCAGCGCTCTGCCGCCGACGCAGTGGGGCGTGAGCCTGCCTGATTTGAAATCTCGCCTAAACGCCATGCCGACCTTAACGTTGGCCGAGCATGACGAAACTTCGCTGGAACCTATATTGCGCGAATTATTTGATCAGGCGGGCCGCAGCGTGGGACAAGATGTTGTGACCTATGTGCTGCATCACTGCGACCGCTCCGTTGAAGTCTTACGCGAACTCGTATTGGAATTGGATATTGAGGCAGGGTCAAAGAAGGCTGATTTAACCAAAGCCTTTGTTGCAAAATATCTCAAATCGCGCTCAGAATTCGATTCTCTCTCCCGCCCAATCGTATAAATTACCGCTATCCGCGGCGGAGAGCCCGTCGACGACCTCCAATAATTTTCCAGCGGAATATTCGGGTGTAAACAGTTTCCCTTCTGGCACATTGCCCTGAAAAGGTTTGGACAGATTTGTGTCAACCGTGCCGGGATGGAGGCCAATGATGAGTTGGTTTTTAAAGCGCCGTCCGACTTCAATGGAGAGCGTTTTCAAGATCATATTGAGCGCCGCTTTTGAGGCGCGGTAAGCATACCATCCGCCCAGGCGGTTATCCGAAATACTCCCCACCCGCGCCGAGAGTGTGGCGAACACAGCCTTACTGTCGCGGCGCAAAAGCGGTACGAGATATTTCGCGCTCATGGCGGGGCCAATGACATTACTCTCAAAACTTTTGGCTAGGCCGTCAGAGGTGAGGGCGCGCATGTTTTTCTCTGGCGAAATACCTTCGCCTTGCAGCAAACCTGTTGCAACGAGGATGAGGTCAAAGGGGCCAACCTCTTGAAGCGCCTGCGCCGCCGCCACAAGGCTCTCTTCATCCGTAAAATCAAAGGTCAAATTCGAGACTTTGGGCGAGGGATGAGAGCGGCCCGAACGCGATAATGTGTGGACCCGTGTAACCTGCGGGCTCTCGATGAGATGTTCCAATAAGGCCGCGCCAATACCTCCCGAGCTGCCAATAACCACGCAGCGCAGATTATCGCCGAAAGAGGATAGTTTCATTTGGACGCTCCCTTGGCTGCATTTCGGCATCTTTGGCTGCAATATTTGACTTCATCCCAAACGCGTTCCCATTTTTTGCGCCAGGCAAAAGGCTTTTCGCATGTCACGCAGAGCTTAGTCGGCAGGTTTGGTTTTTTATGGGCCATGCAAATTATACGTGCGAGCGGGCGGAAAAGTCGCAAAATTTTTAACGCATCAGCGCTGCGTCATGCGTAGGAAGCATATGTCTAAAACGCTTGTCCCAATTTTCACTGATCAACTCAGCCATGGGCTTTCGAGCCTATCGGTCTCTGAGCCTGATGAGACAATAATTTTAATGATGGAAGTTAGGCGAGAGACGGATGATGTGCCGCATCACCGCGCCAAACTTGTCTTCCGCTTTTCGGCCATGCGCCATTTTGCAAAGGCGTTGCGTAAAGAGGGCTGGACGGTTGAGTATGTTGAGCTGACCGACCCCGATAATACCCAGACCTATACGGATGAAGTAAAGCGCGCCCTGTCTCGGCATGAGATTAGCCAAATTCGCGTCTGCGAACCTTCTGTTTATCGTCTCTTGGAACGCGTGGAAGCATGGGAAGAAGAGCTGGAAACTCCTGTTTCCATCACATTTGATGATCGCTTCATTGCGACGAAAGAGGAATTTGCAAATTGGGCCGAGGGGCGAAAACAATTCCGCATGGAGTATTTCTACCGCGAGATGCGCCGCAAAACGGGTTTGTTGATGGAAGGCGATAAGCCAGAGGGCGGACAATGGAATTACGACAAAGATAATCGCAAGCCCGCCAAAGCGGACATGGACTTTCCAGAGCCGCTAAAATCCCCGCCTGATGATATAACGCAGGCGGTCATTGAGATGGTGGAAGAGGAATTTGATACGCGCCTTGGCCGCCTTGACGGCTTCTTCTGGGCGGTGACGCGGGAAGGGGCTTTAGAGGCGCTGGAGTATTTTCTCGACCACGGTCTGCCACGTTTTGGCGATTATCAAGATGCGATGATTGGCGGTGAGAGTTTCCTTTTCCACTCGCTCCTGTCGCCCTATTTGAACATTGGCTTGCTAGGGCCGCTGGAGATTTGCCGCGCGGTTGAAACGCGTTATCTCGCGGGGGATGCGCCCATCAATGCCGCTGAAGGCTATATTCGGCAAATCATCGGATGGCGCGAATATGTGCGCGGGATTTATTGGCTGGAAATGCCAGACTATATTTCCCGTAATCACTTTAAGGCGACGCGCGCCCTCCCTGATTTTTATTGGACGGGCGAGACGGAAATGAACTGCCTAAGCCAAGCGATTGGGCAAACCTTAAATCACGCCTATGCGCACCATATTAAGCGCCTCATGATTACAGGTAATTTTGCGCTTCTGATTGGTGCAGACCCGCATGCGGTTCATGAATGGTATCTCGCGGTTTATTTAGACGCCTATGAGTGGGTGGAACTGCCCAATACGCTCGGCATGAGCCAATTCGGTGATGGCGGGCTTCTGGGCTCTAAACCCTACGCCTCGTCAGGTGCATATATTAACCGCATGAGTGATTATTGCAGCTCCTGTAAGTATAAGGTCAAGGAACGCATCGGCGAAGAGGCTTGCCCTTTTAATTCACTCTATTGGGATTTTCTGGCCCGCAATGAGGACGTGCTTAAAGGCAACCACCGCCTTGCCATGCCTTACCGTAATTTAGACAAAATGAAGCCCGAAACCCGTAAAGACCTCATGACTCAAGCGGATAAGGTTTTGAAAGGCTTAGAAGGGCGCGAGGCGAAGGATTATCTCTAGCGCCGTTTAAAACGGGCAGGGACTTTCGAATGTTACGCGCTCCCCATCGCTCGGGCGGCGTAGGCTGAGTTTCCAAGCGTGCAGCTGTAATCGCGGTGCGGCATTAAATATCTCATCCATGGCATAAATCCGGTCGCCCAAAATAGGATGTCCCATCGCCCAGCAATGCACGCGGAGTTGATGGCTGCGGCCCGTCACGGGATGAAGCGCGAGGCGGGTTGTGTCTCTAACCCGCGAGAGGACCTCCCAATCTGTGACGCTCGGCTTACCCTGCTCCCAGCTCACCATTTGTCGCGGACGGTTTGGCCAATCGGCAATAAGCGGGAGGTTGATGCGGCCCGTCTCTCCTGAAACTATGCCGTTCACTCGCGCTATATAACTCTTGGAGGTATGGCGGCGTTCGAATTGCAATCCGAGATGACGCTGTGCGGCTTTATTGCGGGCAAAGACCATCACGCCAGAGGTGGCCATGTCCAACCGGTGCACAAGCAGGCTGTCGGGAAAGCGCTTTAATAGACGAGACTGTAGACAATCGGGGAGTTCGCGCCCCGGCACAGATAAGAGGCCCGTGGGTTTGTCCACGATGACTATATCTGCATCATGATGCAGAATATTTAGCGGGTCCGATGGCGGGGCATACTTAAACTCTCGCCGCGCGGGCAGCGGCAACGCGCCTTTAGTCGAGGCGTTCGGCGACGACATTTTCGCCCTCCAAACGTAGCGCGATTTTTCCGGCCAGCATATCCAAGGCATCTTGACCGAATATCTGGCGTCGCCAGCCCGTCAGGGCGGCGATATTTGCGTCTTCGCCAAAGGCAGCAAGCTGTTCGATATCGCGTGCATTGGCAACGAGGCGGGTTGCAATGCCTTCGACTTCCGTGCGCAACCTTAGAAGCGTTTTCAGCATTTCAATACGGGGTCCGAGCGAGGGCGGCATATGCACAACTTTGGGCGATGGCGGAGCATAGTCATTGGCATTATCGACCGCCGCTCCAATGCTCTCGACTAAGCTATTTGCGGTGGAAGATTTCTCAAAGCCGCGTGGAATTCCGCGGAGTTTCGCGAGCGCTTCAATTGTGCGCGGACGCTGCTGCGCGAGATCATACATCGCATCGTCTTTCAGGACGCGGCGACGGGGAATATCTTTTTTTATCGCTTGGCGTTCACGCCATGCGGCGGCCGCTTTTAACGCGGCCAAGTATGGCTTTTTATTGCCGCGAAGTTTGAGGCGCTGCCAGGCTTCTTCGGGTTCAAATGTGTAGAGATTTTCGTCCATATGCTGGGACATTTCTTCCATAACCCAGTTCAAACGGCCTTTTTCTTCGAGCTCTGTGAGAATGCCAGGATAAAGGTCACGCAGGTGGGTCACATCAGCGAGGGCATAGCTCAGTTGTTTTTCGGAAAGCGGGCGGCGGGACCAATCTGTAAATCTGGCGCCTTTATCGAGGTTCAAATTAAGGCGGTCTTTCACCAATGCGCCATATCCCACGCTATCTCCCAGGCCAACGGCCATGCCGGCAATTTGCGTGTCGAAAATCGGGCCAGGCACAGCGCCGCATATACGGTAGAAAATTTCCATATCTTGCCGCGCGGCATGTAGCACTTTCACAATGCTCTTATCCATCAACAGCTCTTTAAGAGGCGTCAGGTTAATGCCGTCTGCCAAGGGATCGATAATGGCGTCTTGTTCGGCTGTTGCGACTTGCACGAGGCACAAAATAGAGAAGAATGTGCTCTCACGCATGAATTCCGTATCAATACAAACAAAATCATGCTTGCGGGCTGCGTCGCAATAAGCCCGCAAAGCGTCTGTATCTTGGATTATGTTCATAGAGGCTATGCTGCGTCCGTTCCGTGTAGCGCAAATTTTTCGGATAGAAGATCTAGCATCGCATTTGTTGAACGCCGCTGCGCGAGTTCATTATAGACCGTGCCTTTTTTCTTATCATCTGCCGCTGGGTTAGTGAAACTATGCACAACCCCGCCATAGGCATGGATTTGCCAATCGCACTTCTTCTCGGCCATTTCTTCGCCAAAGGCCTTCAGCACATCGGGCGTCGCCATGGGGTCATCCCATCCATGACAGACAAGAACACTAGCTTTGCATTTTTTCTTCGGCAAACCTTCTGGCGCGTCAAGTAGGCCGTGGAAGGAAACCGCCGCATGGAGGTCAAGGCCTGCGCGCGCCATGTCCAAGGTGCACAATCCACCAAAACAAAAGCCGATAGCCGCCATATGGGTCTCGTCGACCTCATCTAAGCTCGCTGCGGCTTTATATCCCGCTTTGAGGCGCTTGAGCAGCACGGTGCGATCGTCTTTCAGAGACATCATCAAGGCGGCTTTTTCATCATCCGTTTCCGGCAACGCGCCGTCGCCGTAGTTATCCAAGGCGAACCCGACATAGCCTAAGGCCGCCATCTGCACGGCTTGATCCATCGCGAAGCCATCAAGGCCACCCCAAGCGTGATTTACTAAAACGCAAGGAAGCGGGTCGGCGCGATTGTCGTCCCAGGCTAAATATCCGATGCATTTTGTCTTGCCATCCATATACTCAACTGGACGTGTTTTGATATTCATGAGCGTGTAATTCCTCAGTTATGCAGACTAATGTCGCCTGTGTGCTGTTTTTCGCCGATATTTTCAAGCAACAGATACCGTGATTGATGTATCGCAGGCGCAAGATACAGCGCTTAAACCCTCCGCGTGCACGCCTTTGAAGTTTCACAGGAAATGGAAATCCGCGGTGCGTGTTTTTGAGTCCTGAATCGTTAACGGATTATTAGCCATAATCTGAAAACCTCCCCACTCATCCTTTCAGGGAGTCCGTCATGCGTTCTTTTCTCATTCTTTCGCTTTCAGCCGTATGGCTTGGCGGATGTTTAACCACTCAAGAAAACCCAAATTACGAGTATTCAACGACCTACAAGGGCGATACGGCTGGGCAAAATCAATATGCATCAGCGGAGCAAGTCGCGGCCCCGATTACGTTGGCCAATGGGTCAAACCCAGGGATAGCCCAAGGCGCTGCAGCCTCAGTCAGCCTCGACTCGCCCGAAGCTCAACGTATTTTAGCGCAGAGCGGTGCAACGGACCCAGCTTTCATATTGCCAGCATCTACTAATGCTCATAGCGCCCCTGTAACCCATAGTGTCCACATAACACAGGCACCCCTTGTGGCCGCACCAACGGATTCCCAATATGCCGTCACTGAGGTCAGCGGAACGCCCGGATTTATGGCGCTTCAAAACGCCGAAAGCCAGACTCTCTCAGATGTTCAGACCTTCCAAGCCGCTGCGCCGGCCTTGCCCGCCGCCGTGACTGTAAATTTGGCGCCTGTCGGCGCCGCTGGGACGCCCATCAATTATGATTATTCGCGTAACATTATTACGGCAGATGCTATTACAACAGGTCAAACATTGCCCGAAACGGTTCGTGTTCTCCAAGGTGCAGGTCAGAGCTACACCGTGCGGCAGGGCGATACAGTTTACAGTCTTGCGCGCAGAACCTGCGTGGGTGTGAATGTCATTCAGTCCATGAACGGATTGGATAATAATTTTGCCATTAAAATTGGCCAGTCTCTAAGGCTCCCGCAATCTGTCTGCTAAAATGTTTATTTCGTATGTGAACTGTTTAATTCGGACATAAAGCGAAAGAATCTCTATGATTTTGAAAGCGTGAAAGGCTAAAGCTACTCTAAGATTAGGGAGAGCTCAGATGCGAAATCGTCACGCCAAAATTCTTGCGACTATTGGACCCGCCAGCCGCGCACCTGATACGCTACGCCTCTTACATGATGTTGGCGTGGATGCGTTCAGGTTGAACTTTAGCCATGGCTCCCATGAAGATCATGCGGCTTCCGTCAAAGCCATTCGGGCCGTGCAAGAGGCCACAGGCAATCCCATCTGTATCGTGGCCGATATGCAGGGTCCAAAACTCCGCTGCGGTAGTTTTGAAGACGGTAAAATTGAACTCAGATATGGCGAGACGATAGACATCCGCCAAGGTCGTGAACCCGGTAAAGCCGGACTCGTGATTATGCCTCATCAGGAGTTGATGGATGCCATGACGGAAGGGACCATTCTCAAATTTGACGATGGAAAATTACAGGTAACGGTTTTATCTAATGATGGCATAACTGCGAAAGCCCGTGTCGATGTGCCGGGAGTCCTCTCTGAACGTAAAGGTATCAACGTCGTAAACACGGTTCTGCCGATGTCGGCGATGACAGATAAGGACCGTATTGATATAACCTTCGCGCTCACCTTAGATGTCGATTATATCGCGCTTTCATTCGTCCAGACCTCTCAGGATGTTCGCGATGCGCGCAAGATTATTGGCGATAAAGCCGGTATCATTGTCAAAATTGAAAAACCTTCTGCCGTTGAGGATTTAGATTCCATTCTGATTATGGCGGATGCGGCCATGGTTGCGCGCGGAGATTTAGGTGTCGAGCTTCCGCTAGAAGAAGTCCCCGTTGTCCAGCGCCGCATTATTCGAAAATGTCGCGCCCTCGGCAAGCCAGTGATTGTCGCGACGCATATGCTGGAGTCGATGATTGATGCCCCTACACCGACGCGGGCCGAGGCCTCCGACGTGGCGACAGCCATTTATCAAGGCGCAGATGCAGTGATGTTGTCGGCAGAAACCGCTGTTGGCCGCCACCCTGCGACCGCTGTGGCAATTATGGACCGAATTATAAGCGCTGCAGAAAAGGACCCGATATTCTGGGAGTATTTTGAGGCCACACCTCTGCCTTATGAGACAACAGCCGAGGATGCGATTTCTGGCGCTGTGCGGGGTATAGCGAAGAAATTAGACGCAAAAGCGGTGCTTGGTTATACACTGACAGGGTCCACCGTCCAGCGTATCAGCAGAGAACGCCCGCCTTGCCGCATTATCGGTCTTACACCTAAAATGCGAACGGCATCGCGCCTCGCCCTAAGTTGGGGCGTGACGCCCGTTGTGACGCCCGATCCAGATGATTTTGACGATATGATTGGACGTATCTCGGGGTTTGCTAAAGATGAGCTTGGGCTTCAAGTCGGAGATACTGTGATGATTTCCGCAGGGTTTCCATTAGGCAATCCAGGGACGACCAATACGCTGAATATTTCAAAAATAACATAGTAGCCCGCCATGTAATGGCAGGCTGAAGAAGATAGAAACCGTCCATTTTTGAGAGACGGTTTGATATTGACCTATAACTTTGCCGTAATTGAGAAACGGACATTCCGCCCCGGTTGGGGGACAATGTCTTTTAAGAAGCTAGAATGTATGCGCGCTTCACTATCCAAAATATTTAAAACGGAAAGCCTAAGCGCAACATCTTGTGTTCCCGCTGGCGCTTTCCATGTTAGGAACGCATTCAGGAGATTATAGTCATCCGTTGGCAGTTCAAACGCCGCCAGATCATTGGCTTCTGAGACATATTCCCACTCCCCGCGAAGGGTGAACCGTTCTGAGTCGGCTTCCAATCCGATCAGTGTCGAAAGGGGCGGAATGCGAGGTAGATTGCCCGAGTCCGTCTTGGCCCTGACATATTCTACTAGCGCATCAGCTGAGAGGTCGAATTTTCCAGCCGTCGCGAATTGCGTTCTGCCAGTGGCTTCAAAGCCGTAAAATTCGGCGTCTTCCGCCGTGAACTGGAAGACAGGTAACCCATCTTCTTCGTCGCCTGTTTCAGCTTCGAAAATATAATCATCGTAATTTGTATAGAAGAGATTGAGCGTCGCGCTATTGCCGCCCCGCCGATATCTGAACGCGCCTTCCACGCCCGTGGCGACCTCTTTACCGAGGTCGGCATCTCCCAGTTCAAACTGGCTGGTCGCAAGGTGAGGGCCGTTAGAGAAAAGCTCTTCCGTTGTAGGCGCGCGCTCTGTCCTAAAGACTGTGCCGCCAATACGGAAGGCGTCAGCGAGATGAATATCGCCGCCGCCGCTTAAGCTAAGCAGGTTAAAGGTCTGGTCTTCGCCCGTGACAGCATTTTCCTGCTTGGTCGATTCGAACCGAGCTGCGCCTTCAACATGCGCATTTCCAATCTCGAGCTCATGGAACGTGTAAGCCCCAAATTGTTGCGTCAGACTTGGCGGTACGAAGGCTTCTTCGCCAACCGCAGAGAAGTCCCGTTCACGATATTGAACGCCATGCGCTGCGCGCCAATTCCCGCGTTCAGCTTGGATGATTTCGGCGCGAATTTCATAGCCTTCATTCTCGAAGACTGTGCCGGGCTCGCCAGGGCCTTCAAATTCGATATGCTCATAATCGGCGTAGCCAGCGAAAACTTGGACGCGCTCAATCGGACCGTCAAAATCTAGGCCGGCGTTTAGGTCAAACCGAATTTGGTCGAGTTCGATGAAGACGCCGCCTTCTTCTTCCTCTTCCTCTTCTTCACCTTCTTCCTCTTCACCTTCTTCATGTCCGCCAGGGATGCCATAGGTCGAGTTCAAATCACTCACTGCGATACCGACAAAGCCGTTTTCGCCAATATAAGACACACCTGCTGAGAGGCTGGAGGACTCGGCGAAGCTATTATCAAGACGACGATCTTCATTGAAGTCTTCTGGAATCTCTTCACCTTCTTCTTCCAGTTGTGCGCGGCTTTCCGCTTCCACAGGAATTTCATAATCTTGAGCTTCGCGGAAAGTTCCGTCGAGATGAAAGACGAGATTGCCCGCGCGTTGATCGATTGAGGCAGCGACTTCGGCGGCAGAGTCAACTGAGCTTGCGCCAATGCGAATAGAGGCGTCGGTTTGTCCGTCGGGAAAATCACGCGGGATGCGGCCGTCAATGACATTGACAATACCGCCAGAGCCAGAGCTGCCATAGCGCAGCAAGGACGCCCCGCGCAGAACTTCAATGCGCTCCGCTTGTGCAGGTTCAACCGCAACGGCGTGATCGGGTGAGGCAGATGAGGCATCAATGGATCCCACACCGTTAATCAAGATTCGAACGCGGTCGCCGCCTTGCCCGCGAATGATTGGACGCGAGGCGCCTGCGCCAAAACTTGTGGAGGAAACACCGGGTTCAAGCTTTAGGGTCTCGCCAATGGTGCCGGCGAGGCGGTCCTGCAGGGCGTCTCCCGCTAGGATGGACTGACCTGTAATGGCTTCGTCAATGGAGCGCTCGAGAGGCGAGGCCGTAATGATAATAATATCGTCATCGCTGATATCTTGAGCGACGGCGAGTGATGGTAATAGGAATGCGGAGGCCAGTAGGCCGGATGTGAATCGGGACATGAATAACTCTTTTAATCTGAAAACAGGGGAAAGCCGTCACGAACGATGCCGCGCGGTGAAATGTTGGAACTCAGATTTTAGAGCGGTGGCCCTCTAAGAGGTGGCGCGCGGCTGTCAAAGCTGCGTGGTGCCGATTTTACAACGGGCTGCGGTGTTTTGATTCGGCGCGGTAAAATGACGGGTGCAGGAACAGGCGCGGGCGGCGTGAGAACAACTTGTTCTGCCGCGATCAATGCCACCTCACAGGCAACGCCGTCATGAGAATGATCAAGATCGCCATTGGACGCCGCATGCGCCTGGGAAAAGCCTTGAGCCACAAAGAACAAAGCCGCCATCAGGACCATAAAGGTCTTTATGAGCGAGGAACGCGTCATCACGTTACAATATATCGTTATTTTAAATTGGCAATTAGGAAAATCATGGAAAGGGTCGATTTTATGCCCGCCCTACATCAGCTCCGCATCCACGCGGCTCTCGACAACTTTCTTAATGGTCAGGCCTTGCACAATGATGGAGAAGACAACAACCGCATAAGTCGCCGTTAGAATGAGGGGCTTATACTCATTGTCTGGTAAGGAGAGCGCCAGGGCAACTGAAATACCGCCGCGTACACCACCCCATGTCAAGACGGGCACCGCGCCCTTCGTGAAGTTCTTAAATGTTCCAATAGCTTTCATGGGGACGAAAACGGCGCAGAGACGCGCGAGAAGGACAAGCGGAATCGCCACAGCGCCAATGAAGGCATATTCAGGAACAAGTCCGAGGACGAGGATTTCGAGGCCGATTAGGAGGAAAAGGACCGAGTTCAGAATTTCGTCAATCATTTCCCAAAATCCAAAAAGCGTTTCTCGCGTGTGCTGACTCATGGCGACGCTGGCGCCTTTATTGCCAATCATTAGGCCCGCTACGACAACGGCAATGGGGCCTGATAAATGATGTCCCAGAATTTCAATTCGCTGCGCCAGTGCATAAGTCCCCGCGACACAAGCCAGGCTGATAAGAATTTCAATTGCATGTTCGTCGATGCGCCCCATCATCCGATAAGTAATCCAGCCCGCTATTCCGCCCAAAATGGCGCCTCCAACTGCGTCGACAACAAAAAGCTCTATGACGTCAAACACGCCAATTGATCCGCCGCCCGTGGCTGCCATGATTGGCCCCGTGAGTTGGAACTCATTCATCAGAGCATGTCCGCCTGCCCCGCCCGTCGCGATGGCGAGAATAAGCGTAAAGACAACCACGCCGACCCCATCATTAAACAAGCTCTCGCCGGCAATTTTTGTCTCTAGTGATTTTGGCATTTTGACAGTTTTCAGAATGGAGAGAACGGCAACTGGGTCGGTTGGGCTAATCAGAGAGCCAAAGACGAGCGCCCAAATGAAGGGGATATCAATGCCCAATAATTTTGCGAGGCCCCAAAATCCTGCGCCGACAATGAAGGTGGACAGCACCACACCAAAGGTCGCCATGGAGCCAATCGCCCATTTCGCGTCTTTCAATTTGCCTAAATCTACATGAAGCGCGCCCGCAAAGAGAAGAAAGCCGAGCATGCCTTTCATCAGGGTTTCATTAAAATCAATCTGCCCCAAAGCGGATTGCATCGTGTCCGTTAGTCCGATGGCGGGGAAGAGGGCTTCCATCCCCATAAGGATAAAACTGGCGATTAGCGCCATTACTAGCAGCCCAATTGTGTGTGGAAGCTTTAGGTAGGCCCGGTTAATCCAAGACAAGCCTGCGGACAGCACAAGGAGCAAAGCGGCAATTTCAAATAAAGATAACATGGGAAAGCTCTAGCGCCTGTGTCCCGCGAGGCAAGAGGCAAGACGCAATAGAGGGAGAGTTGACCACCCCGTTTTGACCTACTTGGCGATATATTCCGAAACGCGGGTTTGAAAGAGGTCGCGCTTGCCCTCGGCGAGCAGGTCCGCGTGACGGCTAATGCCATTTATCATATCATCCCGTATGTCATGTTCGGCCTTGGCGAAGTCCGAGAGCACATAGGCGGCGACGCGGTCTTTATGACCAGGATGGCCGATCCCAAGGCGGATGCGGTGGAAGTCGGGACCGCCGCACAGCTTATTGATAGAACGTAGACCATTATGCCCCGCCAGCCCGCCACCTGTTTTGACGCGCACTTTACCAGGGGCAATGTCAAGTTCGTCATGCAGGACGGTAAGGTCGCTTAGGCCTAATTTGTAAAACGATAGCGCGGCTTGAACGGCTTGGCCGCTTTCATTCATAAACGTCGAGGGTTTGAGGAGAAGAATCTTACGCCCATTTATTACGCCTGTTGTTGTTAGGGCCTTAAATTGGGTTTTCCAAGCTGGGAAATTGTGATCCTCGGCGATCCCGTCGAGGATGAGGAAACCGATATTATGCCGGTTTCCATGATATTTTGGGCCAGGGTTACCGAGACCGCACCAAATTTCCATGACACTGTCCTCCGAACGGCGTGAAAACAGCCGGCGTAGGACGGAAAGCAATTAGCCTTCCGCTTCTGCTGCGTCTGCTTCGCCTTCTGTTGCTTCGCCTTCCGCTTCAGCGTCTTCATCTTCAGTTTTCGATGTACGCGATGCGACGATGGTTGCGATAGTGACGTCACGGTCGGTGATGCCTGGCGTTACATTTTCGGGAAGCTTGACTTCTGATAAGTGAATCGCGTCGCCGATTTCTAGGCCAGAAATATCAACTTCAATGCTGTCAGGGATAGAGCCGGCTGGACACTTAACTTCAATGTTATAGCGAACAACGTTCAATGCACCGCCGCGTTTCATGCCCGGCGAAACATCTTCACCAACGAAGACGGCGGGAACATCAACGTCAATCATCGTTTTGTCTGTTACGCGGTAGAAATCGACATGAACAGGCATGTCTGTGACTGGGTGGAACTGGACATCTTTCGTAATGGCTTTTTGGACTTTGCCATCAGATTTCAACTCGACCATGTTCGAAAGGAACTGACCCGAATTGATCGCTTTGATAACTTCATTATATTTGATGCCGACAGAAATAGCTTCCTTGTCACCACCATAAATAACCCCTGGAACAACGCCATTGCGGCGGGCTTCGCGGGCATTTCCGGTTCCGGTTTTTTCGCGGACGACGACGTCGAGAATAACACTCATGGGACTTGCCTTAATTTACGTGTTTTGCCCAAAAAACGAACCGCTCCAATGGGATTGAAGCGGCCTGTGGACGGGCTGAATCATTTATTGCCGAGCCCTATAAGCAATAGGCGCGTGCTACGCAAGGGGCTTTGCGAGTCTCTGGTGCAGGAAAATTTAAGGGAGACTCTCGCAGCGACCCCGTCAAGCGAAGAGTTTTGAGACGCTTTCATCATTTGCAATCCGACGAATGGCCTCTCCGAGTAATTTGGCGGTCGAACATTCCCGGATTTTCGTGCAATCTTTAACTTTCTGGGGCTGAAGGATGGTGTCTGTGATAACAACCTCGGTCAATTCCGATTTTGTGATGCGTTCAACGGCGGGGTCAGATAAAACGCCATGGGTGATATAGGCTGACACGGAGTTAGCGCCGTGGTCTTTCAGCGCTTTGGCTGCATTACACAAGGTTCCGCCTGAATCGATAATGTCATCATAAAGGATACAGGTTCGGCCTGCCACATCGCCAATGATGTTCATAACTTCGCTTTCACCAGCTTTCGGCCGGCGTTTGTCCACAATCGCGATATCTGCATCAAATTCTTTCGCAATAGCCCGTGTCCGCACCACACCACCTGTATCGGGAGAGACAAAGAGTAAGTTCGCGCGGTCTTTTTTGGAAAATTGTTCGCGGATATCGGTGATAAAGACGGGCTGCCCAAAGAGGTTATCCGTTGGAATATCAAAAAAGCCTTGGATTTGGCCCGCATGAAGGTCGACCGTGAGAACGCGATGCGCGCCCGCCTTTGAAATCAAATTCGCTACGAGCTTCGCGGAGATAGGCGTTCGCCCGCCTGTTTTGCGGTCCTGACGCGCATAGCCAAAATAAGGCACTACGGCTGTGATGCGCTGCGCGGAGGCGCGGACCAAAGCATCAATTAATATGAGTAGCTCCATCAAATGGTCATTGGCTGGTGCGGAAGTGGGCTGGATAAGAAAGATGTCCTCACCGCGGACATTTTCATTTATGCGGGCGAAGATCTCTTGGTCTCGGAAGCGTTCGATATCGACACTTGTAAGGGGGATGTCGAGGACATCTGCTATGTTTTTCGCTAAGGCATTATTGGCCGTGCCGCTGATCAATTTCATGTTCAATGTCCCGTGCGGGGTGAATTTTCGAATCCGTTAGCGCCCTGTGTTTTCTGAGTCCATGCGTCAGGGCAGGACGATTGCGGATAAGTTTCGTCCGTAGCCGTTAATTCCTGCGTGTGTGTTCCGCCGGTAACTAAAATAGTCCTCGGCATGGGCATAGGTGCAGTGCCCCGTCCACTCTGCGCGTATGTCCATCACGGCAAGGCGGGATAAGATGAAAGCGGGTAAATCAAAATGGGCCTTCTTGCCCGCAGGACTATGAAAGAAGCGGGCGTAATTGTCGTCAACTTCGCAAAACTCCGCTTTGAAGTCGTCTCCCACTTCGTAATTTTCTGGGCCAATACAGGGACCAAGCACAGCCGTCATATTCTCTGGCTGCGCGCCCATTTCGCACATGGTCGCGACAGTGCTTTCGACAATACCGCTCAGCGCGCCGCGCCAGCCCGCATGGCAAGCTCCAATTACGCCCGCTTTCGCATCGGCGAGCAAAACTGGGCCACAATCGGCAGACAGCGCCGAAATCGCAAGACCCGGAACAGTTGTAACGAGGCCATCCGCTCCCATATCGGAAACGGGTTCATTCGCGGCGATAATAACGCGGTCGGAATGGACCTGATGCAAGCTGACCATATAGTCAGCGCCCAGCGCATCGCGAATACGCTTTCGGTTTTCCGCAATCTGACCTTCACTGTCCCCTGACCGCAGTCCGGCATTGAGGCTCGTGTAAATGCCTGTAGACACGCCGCCTTTTGACCCGAAAAACCCATGGGGGACGGACAGCAAATCGGAGGTGAGGTGAGGGGGCATTATCTCAGTCCTAAGGGTGCAGCTAGGCCTGCCGAAGACAGGCATATGGCTTTGAACAACTCGCCCATTTCCTCGGCATCTGTGAGGCGGTGGAGTTGCCGCGCAATAACGGGTTTGGCGTCAGGCTTGGCGCGCGTGAGGGTCACGGCCCGCATTTCCAGCCCAAGTTTGGATAGAAACTCACGCTGCGGTACGGCGGCGCTGACGTCCAAACCTGCGGCTTGTGCGGTTTGCGCGAGGGCCGCGAAATCAACGCGGGCGGTAAGGTCCGTATTTCCGGGGTCGGAAAAAACACCGACTTTTTCATGGCGTTTTAGGGCTTGCAATGTATCCCCAAATTCTGTGTCTTCGGGGCCGTAATCAATAAAGAGCGCCCGCCCGGGATGGTCTGAGAAACGCGCTGTGAGGCTATCCACGATTTGCGCGGCAGAGGGGCAGGTCTCTAGCAGGTCATCTTTGCGGGCGTCGCGTGCGCCTTCGGGGAGTTTGTCCGTCAGAATACTCGCGGCAGGCACATCGATTTTGACGAAGCAGAGCCGCTCTTCGTCGTCCAATCCGACGCGGCGTTCCACCCAGCCCTTCTTCCCCGCAAAAGGATCGTCGCAAATGAGCTGCTGTATCGGCAGGCAGTCGAGGAACTCATTGCCGATAATCAGGCTGGGGCCTGCGGGTATATCCTCCAGTCGTGCCGCCCATTGGATAGGGACGCCCGCCGCCGCCAATGTGCGGCCCTGCACAGCTTCGAGGGCGGCGGAGGCTTCGATGAGCCAGACCTGTACGGCGGCTTTGAAACCCGCATCCAAAGACGCCGAGCGGAGCATGTCACTCATCATAATGCCGCGCCCTGGACCATATTCAATCAGATGAAAGCTGTCGGGGCGACCCATATCAATCCAGCTTTGCACGCACCACAGACCCAACACCTCGCCAAACATTTGTGAAATTTCGGGAGCCGTGATGAAATCTCCCTCTGCGCCAAGGGGGTCCCGCGTGGGGTAATAGCCCTGCACGGGATCCAGCAAGCACACCGTCATATATTCGGCGACGCTCATCGGTCCCGCCTCGCGAATGCGGTTCTTGAGTTTATCTTCAAGCGAAGCCGTCATTAGGCGTCAGCAGTGTCTTCTGCGATACGTTTCGGGGAAACAGGCGCGCGGCGATAGGCCCACACAATAATGAGGCCGCCAATCAATATCATCGGCAGGCTATAGGCCATGCCGCGTGTAAGCGGGCCAAATTTATCGGCATCTGGCTCGCGGACGAATTCTACCGCGAAGCGGAAAATCCCATAGAAGAAGGTCAGCGAGCCGAAAATAATGCCCGGTTTCGTC
>CALLBD010000010.1 GCA_938001915.1 uncultured Caulobacterales bacterium
TAGCGCCCCGCGCTAATTACATCAGACCCTGAAGCATTTTCAAATTGGACCTGTTCGGCGAAGCCGAAAAATCGATCCAGTGAATCGATTTTAAGGTCCAACCGAGAAAATTCCTTCTAGCTAAAGTTAGAAAGGCGGCCTCTCGAGGTCGCCTTTTTTATTGCCCCACGGCAACACCTCAAAACTCTTGTCAGTAGCAACCGCCGACCATGCATAGAGCATTTGAGACGGGGGCCGTTTTTGTTTGTAACAACGTATTCATTCCACGCGTAAATTTTTCTCAAAACAATTGTGAAATCGAACCAAAATAAGAATGAAACGCGATTAATGCGGAAACATTCAACGAACGTAGTTGTTTCAAGTAAGTTATCCCGAAGTTCACATTGACACGTAGGCCGCACGTTCTTCCTTTGCGCATGTTACGAATAAAGGTAATTAAAAGAAATTGATTTTAGATCTAAATATAGATCTTTTTTTAGATCTAAAAAAAGATCTTGACGCATCATTAACCATGATCTAAATACAGCAATGTCAATAATGACAAAAATAAGGCCCCGTCGCGGCAACGACGAGGCCTAATTCAACAAATGGCGCGCAGCCAAAGAAGAAAGGAACATAGAATGTTCAATCAAGAAACTAGCACACCAACCGATGTCTTTCAACAAATTGTCGACGAGGCACTGAACCCAAAGGGCAAGGTAACACAAATGCTTAAAATTCCAGTAATAAAAGGCCAAAAGCTTCGTGAAGACATAGAAGTTATTGTAGGCTCTATACCAATTAAACATCTGCTAGATAGACAGGAAATTCCATATCTAGACGCCCTACGGAATGTTGGATACCAACGCAAACCCGCCATGTCGCGTGTAAAAGCGTTAGCCAATGAGTTACGAGAAGGTCACGCGGATATTCCAACATCAATACTTATCAACATCAGAGATGAGAATTTTTCGTCATATCTGGTCAGAGACGGCAACCAATTGTTTCTCGAGATTCCTTTAGAAAGCGATATTAAGTTCTACATAGTTGATGGCCAACATCGCTCACTTGCTTTCGGAATATTATATGAAGAAGATTTTGAAAGGTGGGGAGATTATCAAATTCAATTCGTCGCAATGCTTGGAGCTAACAAAGACCAGGAAATGAAGCAGTTTTACACTGTCAACTCCACGGCAAAATCAGTAAAAACTGACCTAGCATACAATATCCTAAACACACTATCCGATAGCGACCAACATATTCAAAAAAAATTGATAGAGAGTGGACAAACTTGGAAAGTCAAAGGCCAAAAAATTGCCGATGGTCTATACAAAAACTCAGAGGTCTGGAGAAATAAAATCAGATTAGCAAATGCAGACAAGGTTAACACCGTCTTGCCCGTAGCTAGTCTTGTGAATTCACTATCCTTGCCCCTAAAGAACACCTTTTTCTCAAATCGCACTTTAGACGATCAGTTGGCTATTCTGGAAGCGTATTGGGGCGGAATTAAAATTGCGGCGCCAGAGGCTTTCGGTGATTTTTACAAAGACTATGCTCTACAAAAAGGGCTTGGTGTATCAGTTATGCACGAGCTCATGCCCGAAGTTATTGAAGTTGTTCGCAACAGAGGAGAAGATTTTGACGTTAAATCTGCAGAGAAGTTTGCTGAGATTGTCGAACCAATGCTAACAGGCCTACAAGCAACCGTAGCGGATGACAAAATTGTTTCTGGAAGCGAATTTTGGCTAAGTGGTAAAAAAGGTGGAGCTGCCGGAGCATTCTCTTCAAGTGCAGGTAAAAAATTACTTGTAGCAAAACTAAAAGCAAATATGCCAAAGCTTACCTTTTAAACAACTGGCGTAACACCCTCCTCCGTCACCCTCGGGCTTGACCCGAGGGTCCATACCTCAATTGCAAGATGGATCCTCGGCTCAAGGCCGAGGATGACGGTATGGGGAAGAACGGAAAATGACCTCCCTCTTGCCATCCCCCACCCAATGCCCTACCCGCCGCAGCCCAACAGAAATGGAGACCGTCATGTCTAAATTTACGAAATATGATTCAGACCTCCCCTGCTTTCGAGCGGACGTCCAAGCGGCGTAAAGGCTTCCCGAGCGAAACACGGGTCAAAACAGCGCGCGCGGGGAAATCCCGCACCATTCGCGGGGGAGAGGTTGAGCTGCTCGAAAAGCTGGGACGAAACGACCCCTGCACCTGCGGAAGTGGACGAAAATTTCAAGAAATGCTGCCTCAAGTCAGGGGCATTTGATGGCGTTCTTCGTCATGAATATTTGCGGTAAACAAATAACACCGTCACCCTAGGCCTCCGAGCCTAGGGTCCATGCCTAACTCGTAAGATGGATCCTCGGCTCAAGGCCGAGGATGACAGCGGGTGGAGTGCGGAACTACAAACCCTATCGCCTCCGAACCTTACGGGTCGGCGCTTCACTGCATTTGACGCCCCGCGTCAAATGCAGGCGTTACGCGTCTTCCCCCATCACCCTAACTCCGCTACCCTCTCCCCATGGAATGGAACCTCACGGAGTCGGATTATCCGCAAATTACCCGCATGCGGATCATGTTGCGGGGCTTTCGCTTTGGGTGTCTAAAATACTGGAGATGACGGACCACTATGACAAACCGTGGAATGTGCTTATCGCGGATCTATGGCCGAATTATGGGCGCTCGCGTTTGATTGGGCATGTCCAGATGGATGATGTCGCGGTGGGGTATGATATTGGTTACCGCGTCTGTGCCTATCTGCAGAGCCCGTCTATGGCCTATGAAAACGGCGATGACCTGCCGCTGATGACGCAGTGGCTCACGGCGGCTGTGGCGCGTCCAGAATTGCAGGCCCAATTACGCGCCGCCGCCGCGCGCAATCCGTTTCACATGCGCCTCACCCATTGGGGGCAAAACCCGATTAGCGCGGCGATAGAGATACCGTTTCAAACTTAATCCCCACTTCAAACCCATTTTCTGGAAAATATTACGAAAAAATTCCACATGAAAATATCGTTTTACCCGAATGGCTTAGCCATTCGGCGCTTCATTAAAAAAGGTTCCCCGAACCTTTTTTGGACATTTCGCGTCCCCGCATCACCCTTTTGCCCCTATGTTTAAATGGTTCCTTCGGACATTGGACAAGTAAGACGTCACTTACCGGTTCGAGGGACAGCGGGGTTGAGCAGCCAGTTGTGACAAATTGGCCTGTGCCGGACCTTTTACATCGAGAGGCGACCGCTTTGTCTTAACCGGGGCCGTTGTAACCGCAGCAATGTGGGGTTTGTGTGAGGTGGTAGGAAACGCATCACATGAATAGGAAAGAGGCTCCTCACCAGAGTTTTGCTCCTTATGGCGTGCATGACCGGAAGGTGAAACTGCGGGACCCCCGCCCGGTGTATCTACAACCGTTGCCGCGTGACGCCAGTTGCGTAAACAAAACTAATCTATTTGGCAGCCATCGCGGTTGCCGTCACGCGGGCCGTCCTCTTCATCGGAGGCTTCGCCTCCTATCTGCGGGTTGCCGCCCGCCTAGTTGGTTTTCCTATGGAAAAATCAACCGCCCAACCCGCGTTGAGGTTAGAAACGGCGATTGTAGTCACCAGATGGGCTATGAGCGTAACCGCATGGGATAAAATCTCAGGAACTTTATGCGCCCACACTCACTCTACGCGCTTTATACGAAAAGAGGG
>CALLBD010000011.1 GCA_938001915.1 uncultured Caulobacterales bacterium
ATATGCCTGAAGTCATTTTCAACGGTCCAGAAGGTCGCCTCGAAGGCCGCTATCATCCGTCTGATGATCCGCAAGCGCCTTGCGCCCTAATTCTGCCGCCACATCCAAAGGCTGGTGGACATATGGATCACCGCATTCCCGTCGCGATGTATGAGCAATATAAACGCCGGGGTTTTTCCGTGCTGCGCTTCAATTTCCGAGGTGTCGGCCGATCTGTCGGCGTCTATGATAACGGCCAAGGCGAATTGCAAGATGCGGCATATGCTTTGGATTACATGCAGAGCTTTAACCAGAACGCGCCCTTTAGCTGGGTCTCCGGGTATAGTTTTGGCGCATGGATTGGGATGCAGCTTCTGATGCGACGCCCTGAAATCGCTGGTTTTATTTCGATGAGCTTGCCGACCAACACATATGACTTCGCATTTCTGGCGCCTTGCCCCGCTTCAGGACTCGTGACCTATGGCACAGAAGATCCGATCGTGCCGTGTGATGATGTCGATCGCGTCGTGTCAAAAATTCGCGTTCAAAAAGGCCATGAGATTGAAACCTACCGTATCGAGGGCGCGGACCATTTCTACACCAACCACTTAGAGTTAGCGATGGACGTCATTGAGGATTATCTCGATGACACGCTTGACCCGCGCTATTCTCCGCCGCGTGAGCCTAAGCTCTTGGAAGGATAAGTAATCCTTCCCCCAGTCAGCGGGTGCGGTGCGCCTGTTGTTTGCGGGAAGCTGATGGGCAGGCCTTTCAGAGTACGGACAGCGAGATAAGCAAAAGCTTGCGCTTCTAGCATATCACCATTCCAACCAACATGCTCCGCCGTCACGACCACTGCATCCGTATGCACATCAAGCATTGCCATGGTTGCGGGGTTTTTACGCCCACCCCCACAGACAATCACCATTTGGGCGTCAAAGCGCCCCAAATCACGCGCAATGGATTGTGCGCAAAATGAAGCGAGCGTTGCTGCCCCATCTGCAAGCGACATACCGTCCATTTGATTCAGAACATTGAAGTCATAACGATCGGCACTACGCGGAATTGGTCTCCTGAAGAAATCTCTCTCAAGCCACTGATTTATTTTATTAAAATCAACCTCGCCAGAGAGCGAAAGTTTTCCATCCCTATCAAAATCCATATCGGTTAACTGGATTACCCAACTGTCCAAGGGACCATTCCCCGGCCCACAATCCGTCGCCCAACAGATTGTGCCGTCTTCGATGGCTGTTACGTTAGAAACGCCGCCAATATTCAGAACAGCAACTCTTCCTGAGAGTTCAGAATATCTGACAAGCGCTTCGTGATAAACGGGCGCAAGCGGAGCACCCTGCCCGCCCGCCTCAACATCTGCGCTTCGGAAGTCATAGACAACAGGGACGCCAAAATTATTAGCGATGGGCTTTCCACGCCCAAGCTGCAGGGTTTGCCCTTTTTCACCACCCAAAGGCGGATGATGCAGGATCGTCTGCCCATGATAGCCGATAATATCAGCACGAATATCGCCAATTGCGGCAATATGCGCTGCGTCGATTATATCCTCGGCCTGTGCGAAGCTATTTGGTGGCAGTCCGTCAAATCTCCAATTTAGAGCGTCTTTAGTAGCCCTGTTTAGAAAGATATTTTCTTTTTCCAGAAACGGTCTTTCCGCAACCCCGCCAAACCCAAAAATATCCACGCCGTCTGTCTCAATCACGGCGACGTCCACACCATCGAGCGAGGTGCCGCTCATGAGCCCTAATGCAGTATAACGCTTCTCATCCATATCTAACCTTTGACACGAATCTCCTGCCCGTTAGAAGCGCCAATTATGACAAAACATGCTTCCAAATTTATGCAAACTCTTGTCGGGCGCGGGTATCTTTATCAATGCACCGACGAAGCAGGATTGGATGCGCTCGCACAGACTGACAACCTCGTTGGCTATATTGGGTTTGATTGCACCGCCCCGAGCCTGCATGTGGGATCGCTTGTGCAAATCATGATGCTGCGTCACCTACAACAAAGCGGCGGAACGCCCATTGTGCTTTTGGGGGGCGGCACGACCAAGATTGGAGATCCTTCAGGCAAAGACAAATCCCGTCAAATGCTGACACAGGAAAAAATAGATTCAAATAAGGAAGGTATTCGTCAGGTCTTTTCTAAATTCCTAAGCTTTGAAGGCCCCAATGCCGCTATCATGGTCGACAATGATGACTGGCTGGGGAAACTTGGCTATCTAGAATTTTTGCGCCGTGTCGGAACAGAATTTACCGTGAACCGCATGGTGACAATGGAAACAGTCAAACGCCGCCTCGAGAATGAGCAGCCTATGACCTTCCTTGAGTTCAATTACCCGCTTCTACAAAGCTATGACTTTGTTGAATTATACAAACGACATGGCTGCCGCCTTCAACTAGGCGGGTCTGACCAATGGGGTAATATCACAACAGGTGTAGACCTCACCCGCCGCATGGAAGGCGGGGAATGCTACGGCTTCACAACACCGCTCATTACGACCTCATCTGGCGGCAAAATGGGTAAAACGGCGGATGGCGCAGTCTGGCTCAATGGCGACCCTGCGCTTGGTAAAGACTTCACGCGAAGCCCTTATGAATACTGGCAATTTTGGCGAAACACGGAAGACGCTGACGTCGGTAAATTCCTTCGTCTGTTTACGGATATGGCAGACAAAGATATTGAGGCCTTAGATGCCCTGGAAGGCGCAGACATCAATACCGCAAAGATAGCACTAGCAAATGCAGCGACAGCCCTCTTGCATGGTGAAGTCGCGGCAAAAGAGTCTGAGGCAACCGCCAAAAAGACCTTTGTGTCGGGCCAAACGGCAGCTGGACTGCCAACGGTTGAAATTAGTCTGGCTGACTTACTCGGGATGGGCATCCTTACAGCCACAACTAAGGTCCATCTCGCGGGGTCAAATGGTGAAGCGCGCCGCCAAATCAAACAAGGCGCATTGAAGTTGAATGACGTGAAAGTTACAACACACGAGCTCATCATAACAAAGGCCAACATTATCAACGGGGTTGTAAAAATTTCGGTCGGGAAAAAGAAACGCGCGCTGCTGAAACTCATAGACTAGCAGGTCCCAGAGGGAGTTTATTCGGTGCCCTTGGGTGCCTCTTGCTTAGGCTGCACATCCTGAATGGCCTCCTTCATGGCATCGTCAATGTCGGAACGGTCTCGTTTAAAAATCCCTCGAAGGAAACCTGGTGTGAGAGCGGACAAGGGATTGACGGTTATTTGGGTTTGTTCAAAAGGCCCATCCACCGTGTACGTCAACGCGAATAACCCACCGTCTTTCTCCTGAATAAAGATATCGCCTAGGAGTGGGATATCGCCTAAAATAGAGTTGGCCGTGTAGGCGGGCACAAGGGTCCCATCAAAATCAAGTTCACGGTCCGCCAAATCTATATCACCATTACCTGTCATTCCGACCGCTGGCCCATAAAGACGCGCATCTCTAATCGCGATATCATCCCCTAAAATCGCAAATGGCACTTTAAATCTATCGAACTGCATACTCCCACTCGTCAAAGTATCCGCGAGCCCAGTCAGTGAGGCCAAAGACAATAATTTCGCTAATGCCGGAGCCTCCTCTAGCCTAAAATCCCGCATCTCAGCTTCGCCAACATAGGCGCCGGTCTCGCCCGCCGCTGGAAGGTTTGCTGTAATTGTCAACTGCCCCCCGGTCGTATTATTAAGACCCAAAAAGGCCGAAACAGCTTTCGAGGCATCGGGCACGCTGACGTCGAATTGACGCTTTAAATCTTCCCTGGTCGCCAGAGATAATTTCAGCGCCTCACCGTCTGACAGTGCTTCCAATCTCGCCGTCTCCACAACTTCGCCAGTATGGGAGAAATAAATTTCTGAATTTGTGACAGGGAAAGCGTCGGAAAGTATTAGGTTTTGCACCTTCCCCCTCATTAGAATCGGAACGTCAATATTACTTTTTCGCTCCTGAAATAAGTCCTCAGTCCAAGGGCTTACGTTTAAATAATCCGCGTTGAACTCAAAACCCAACTGCCCGGCAACTCGATCAGGCGTAATTTTCACGGTCCCATCTATAAGCGAGGCAATTTGCATTTTCGAGAAATCCAACTGACGCAATTTAAAATCGGACTCTAAAATAATCCTTCCGCCAACATCAATTCCGGCGCCGTTCAAAAGTGCATTCTCAATTATGTAACTATTGTCGGAGCCGCGAACAAGTTGACCAGTGAGCTTGGCCGGCTCTCCATCGGGCTTCATCCAAATTCGCTCTAATGATAATTCTGAATTGGTGAAATCAACATCCAAGGTGCCGCCAGAAATTTGTGTCCCGCGACCCAAAGCATCAATCTGTACGGCCGCCGACCCGTCAAACACCGTCCGAGAGGCAAAGCCGAGTCGATCCAAAAGATCCGCATCAATGACTCCAGATATGCCATATCGCGTTGGAAGCGCATTATCCCCCAAAGTCTCAAGCCATGTAATTTCAGCATCCCATGGTCCAATTTTGACTGGACCTTTGATGAGAGCGCGTTCTCGATTTGCATCAATTGTTACATTGCCATCCGTAATTTTATACTTGCCAAAATCAAAAGGCGCAGTTGCATTGAAAAATTTGCCTTTAACTTCATAGTGAATTTGATCTCGCGGCAAAAATGGGGTTAGTGCGCGGTTCAGCTTTATATTGACTGAACCGTCGCCCGAAATAGAGTCAGGCGCGATTTTATATCGACTGGCGACCTCAAAGGGCGGATAATCTGCTAGCTTCAAAAGGTCGGAGGTCCGCCCCCGACTGTTTAAATCTATATAAATTTTACTATCTGGTTGCCCGAGGACTGGTATAAATGCCGCCCCATCTGTGACATTAATGGCCCCAACTTGTCCATTTTGAAATGCGACATTCAATCTGTTCCCAATGATTTCGCCTTGGACTGAAACCTGCGTCATCGGCGGCAAGGTTTGCATATATCTTACGGACCCTCCGTTCCCCTCAAAATAGAACTTCAATCTATCCTGAGTTAGCTCTCGCGTCTGAAAGAACCCCTCATCTAGTTTTAGCGCCGATCTGACCTTGGTAATATCGGCATCTAAAACCGCCTGCTCTATCCATCCACGGGCGCCTGGAAAGGACTTACTCGGCCAGAGAGAGAGGAAATCTCGCGGTGAGATCGTCCCAGACATCTCGGAATTGAACTCTAACGATTTCAAGGCATTATTACTTTCGAGAACTAACGCGCCATCAAATCTATGCACCGAGTCAAAGATATCTATTTGACCTCGGCTAATCTCGAGTTTGCGACTATCTACATCGGCTTGGCCCGTAACTTTCAAGCCTTCAATTTTGGTTTCTGTCGGGAAAATCTGCGTTAGATTGGCATTTATATTCTTTAAAGAAAGATCGAATACGGGTGAACTATTCACATCGCCATCACTTAGATTCCCGAGCTGAGTTAAAAACCCTGAACTCTCAAAGGAAAGATTAGGCGTTTTCAGATCGAGGACCTCAACATCCATGCGCTCTTCACCAGGGGCCAATGAGGCTCTTATGGCCAAGCTATCAAGTGCAAAAATACGGTCAGAATTGTTTCGCAGGATTTTGAACTCACCAGGGTCTACATCCACCTCAACGGAGGCTGAACGCAAACCCTCTCGCCGAGAAAAATCGATATCTGTCGTTAAATCGACGGGGGCAGACAACCCCTGCAGCTCCAGGAACCGTCCCCGCCTGGGCCCAATCTCATTCAATCGGGCCATCTCGACTTTCAAACGCAGTCTTATAGCGTCATAGGCTGAGTCCGATAATAGGTTGATGGAGAAAGGCATAGGCTCTGTGGTCTGGTCCACAAATCCTGAGGCGGTGACCGCAAGCCCCCCATCTTGCGAGAAGCTTGTTCTCAAGAGATTGACATTGGACTTTATATCGACGCCTGATTTTTCGTTTCTGAAATAAAATACAACGTCCTGGATTTGAAGAAATTCGAGGGAGCGTAATACGGACCGAAGATCACCCGAAGATTGAGAGGCTTCCCCACTTCGATAAACAGGCCCGACCCGGCCTACGCCTTCTGGCGGCCCAAGGCCCGCAATGATTTGCCCCTCGGAATTTTCGATGACGGTTAGCACGCCCCCTTTGATTTCAGCATTGATCACTTGGGGTCTTGAAAAAATCCCATCTTCCAATTCAACGGTCGATTTAATGAGGTTGAACCGTTCTAGAACCTCACCATTTTCTCCGCGGATTTCGGCATTTTCTACTGTGACGACGATATGGTCATTCGCAGGCTGCCATGCCAAATCCAATCGGCCAAACTCCGCCTCTTTCCCGGCAAAGGCTTCGGCGAACCAAACTTTAATGTTGGGCCTCAACACAGTTAGGTCAGTAGACTGTTTCTCCAAGAGTGAGTTGGCCATCCAAAGGGCCGCAATACCCAGACCAATTGATACGGCGACCAAATCACCAAAGCCCCTATCAATGAGGTAAATTGTTTTTCTGAATATCAGCCAGGCCTTACGCCCAAACTTAGAGAGAAAAGATGTCTTCACAGGGATAGTTTCAGCCCCAGTTTTTGGCTGTTCGTCTTCTGTCGTCTCATGCTGAGCATCTATGTCAGAATTATTGTTCATATTTTCTAGAACGGCCTATAGGTCTATCCCGTATAAATCTATACGACCCCCCATTAATATGACATCATAAATTAAATGAGAGACGTGCAATGCCAGTGAAACTAACAGACCTCAAAGCCGGGGACCCCGCTCCAGATTTTTCCATGCCAGGAAGTGGTGACAGCGGAACCTTGTCGCTCAAAGATTATAATGGGTCATATTTGGTTCTTTATTTTTACCCAAAGGACAACACCCCTGGCTGCACAACGGAGGCCATAGAATTCACGGCTCACAAAAAGAGCTTCTCCGACTTAAATGCTGAAATTATTGGCGTTTCTCGAGACAGTATAAAAAAACATGACAACTTTATCGCCAAAAAAGACTTGGGAATCATCTTAGGTGCGGACACCGAAGGACAGGTCACAGAAGACTATGGCGTTTGGGTTGAGAAAAGCATGTATGGGAAAACCTATATGGGTATCCAACGGGCAACCTTCTTGATTGGGCCTGACGGGAAAATTCTCCAAGTCTGGCCTAAAGTCCGAGTGAAAGGGCATGTTGATGACGTCTTAGCAGCTCTGCGCGGGCACGCCGAGTAATCAGATGGGTGTATTGGAGGACGCACACTCTGTTTTACTGACCGCTGATCCTCGCGAGAAAGCTTCAGCTGCGCGCCGTATGCGGAAAAAATGGATGAAGAACGCGACGATTGGTGTGTCGCCTAAGTCACTTCCCCATAAACCAGCGCGGCCCAAACGCCCGATACTAGTGGCACCTTCACGGGTTCCGCGTAGGCGGTTAGGCTCAGCCGAAGGTCGCGGCGCTTTGCTTCATGCCGTGGCGCATATCGAACTCAATGCCATTGATCTGGCGGCCGATATGATTGCCCGGTTCACCAATGACCCACTCATCGCGGAACTCGACCGGTCTGATTTCATTACCGATTGGTCTTCGGTCTGCGACGACGAAGCCCGGCATTTTCTCTTACTCGCGGAACGACTAGAGACACTTGGGTTAGCATATGGAGATCACCCCGCCCACAACGGGCTCTGGGAAGCCGCTCAGTCAACCTGTGACAATTTCCCCGCGCGAGTAGCAATTGCCCCGCTTGTGCTGGAAGCAAGAGGCCTAGACGTGACCCCTGGTATGATAACCAGACTAAAAAACGTGGAGGACTATGAAAGTGTAAAAGTTCTGGAAATCATCTATGAAGAGGAGATTGGGCATGTCGCGATCGGCGCAAAATGGTTCAAATATATCGCGGCCCAACAATCTAAATCACCCGAATCTTACTTTCACGACTTGGTAAATTCCCACTTTAAAGGCCAAGTAAAGTCGCCATTTAATGATGCCGCCCGCACATTAGCAGGGCTATCAAGGGCCTATTATGCTCCCTTAGCTGTTTAATTGTGTATTTTTGGGTCGATGTAGCTGCATTAACTGATAAATTAAGGCGAAATTAACCATGATGAAGCTCAATCTCCCTTGAAGCGGACGGGGAAGCTATGTTTTAACGTTCGAAGGAACAAAAAATGTTCGGGGAACCATGCTTGACGAAGTAATCAGTGATGTGCGTACGCACATTTTGCGCCATTTTCCTGAGCGCCAAATTTATCTGCGTTCGGGCGGTGAAGTAAAATACTATGTTCTAACAACCAAACTACAACTAGCGGTAACCACCCTGTTCTCTTTAATGGCGGTATGGTGTCTGTGGACTCTGATTAGCGTTTTGATTGGTAACAATCCGCTCCAATCCTCCAGTAAAAAAATGCAGCAGGAAAAAGCAAATTTCGAACGTATCTTTGCTGACCTGAAAGCAAAAGAACAAAATGCCCAGCTGATGCTCACGGAGCAGCGCAAGAGCTTCGAAACCATTGCGCGCCAGCTGGAGCAAAAGCACCAAACTCTATCACAGATTATGGGCTCTCAAACGCAGGGCGTCGCAGGCCCTGCTGGTCCCGCGATTGAATATTCAACAGATCGCGTGTTGATGTCACCAATTACGCGCGACACAGCGCCTCGGGAGTCCAGAAGCAACACAATAAGAACAGCTTCGCTCGCAACCGGCTTAAATTTCGATAATTCGTTAAATACCATGGGGGCAACACAGGACGCTTTTCTGATTGCCGCAGAAAGAGAAACATTAGAGAAGATTGAGCACAACAGAGCGCTCATAAAAGCCACGGAAATTGATATCGAAACCGTTTTGCAGGCTGCGTCAAACGGCAAAGGTGGAGCCTATCGAACAGAAAAAGATGTTGATCTGGTTGAGGGCGGTTTCGTTTCTCGAGTTGCCGCTATCCAAGCCCGTGCGGCAGAAGTCGAGGCTTTAGATGACGCAATCAGAGCCCTCCCTGTCGGGCATCCAGTTGGGGCAGAGACCTATCGCACGTCGGGGTTTGGCCTACGTTCGGACCCCTTCACAAAACGTCCGACCATGCATCATGGTCTCGACTTTGGTGGCAGGCAAAAAACACCTATTTTAGCAACAGCCGACGGTGTCGTTTCATATGTTGGACGAAAGGGCAACTATGGCCGAGTCGTTGAAATTGACCATGGTCATGGGTTTAAAACACGCTACGCACATCTCCACAAGACCCATGTGAAGCGGGGACAAAAAGTAGAAAAGGGCTTTAAAATTGGTGGTATGGGGTCTACAGGTCGTAGTACAGCGAACCATCTTCACTATGAAGTTCATTTTCAGGGTCGGACATATGACCCAAGCAAGTTTTTGAAGGCAGGACTATATGTTCAATAAAACCAATAATACGAATGGAACATCACCGGCCACAAAGCCAACTTCATCTGCTGCGCCGCAACGGATGGCCTCAACAAGCGCGCCTTCTATTCTGGGCCGCGACCTAGTAATCACAGGCGATATTAAGACAGATGGAGAGATCCAAATCGACGGACGCTTAGATGGAAACGTGACGGCTGGCGTCGTCACTATCGGTGAGCAAGGAGCGGTAAACGGGAAAATTATCGCAAAAAGTGTGCATGTTCGCGGCAAGGTGTCAGGTAAGGTCGACAGCAATAGCGTAGAACTCGCTGAAACAGCAAACGTACAGGCTGATCTCATACAAGACCAGCTAATCATAGCGAATGGTGCGTTTTTCGACGGCAAATGCGCCCGAAAATCTGCAGCTCCTTCACCCATAAAAGCGGCCAAAAAAACCGCTTAACGCTTAAGTAAAAATTGTTACGGTAAAGCCCAGACGGATGTTCTGGGCTTTTTTAGCGTGCGTTTACCTGCCTCAGAGACCTTTTGCGGGATCAAAACTGGCCTTTCGAGAAAACCCTCGCGGCGCCATTCGCCCAGCTTGAGCACGCTTTCCCTGTAACAAGTTCCAGTCGGGAACCTCTTTTCGCCGAGCAGAGGTGTCTAGGAACGTTAGCCCATCCGCTTCATTGAAAGTCGTGATGTCGGATAGACCGCCATCCTTGTATTTTTGAAGCCTGACCCCCTTACCACGCGTCATAACCGGAAGGTCTTCAACATCATATATCAAAATTTTTCTGTTTTCACCAATACAAGCAATGTTCTCTCCTTTTGTCTGTATGACGCGCAAAGCCTCGGCATCACCCTTTACGTTTAAGGTTTTGCGACCGCCTCGCGTGCTGGCAATAATTTCAGCTTCAGAAACGCGGAACCCATATCCATCCGTACTTGCGACAATGAGTTCTCGTTCTGGGTCATGAACAAACATACCAATTGGACTATGGTCATTTTCCATATCGACTAGCAAACGAATGGGCTCTCCGTTTCCACGGCCGCCCGGAAGTTTATCCGCGCCGAGTGTGTAAAATTTTCCGTTGGTTGCGAAGACAATAATCTTATCGGTCGTCTCCGCGGGAACGGCAAAGGCAAGCTTATCTCCCTCTTTAAACTTCAGTCCCGAAAGGTCGTCCATCTTACCCTTCATCGCTCGTATCCACCCCTTTTCGGACATCACGACAGTAATAGGCTCTTTCGTGATAAACGCCGTCGCTAAATCCACATCAATATCAGGCGCCGCTTCAAAGGTTGTACGCCGGGCGCCTAATTCAGTTTTGGGTCCGTAGATATCACGGACTTCCTTGACCTGTTCCGCAATCGCTTCCCATTGCAAGCTATCCGTCGACACCAGTTTATTGAGCTCATCTCGCTCTGCCGAGAGCTTGTCATGCTCGCCTTGGATTTCAATCTCTTGGAGCTTGTTCAAAGCCCGTAGACGCATGTTTAGTATTGCATCAGCCTGACGTTCCGTCAGCTTGAACACCTTCATCAATTCTTGTTTGGGGTGATCTTCAAAACGGATAATCCGAATGACTTCATCAATATTCAAGAAAGCAATCATGTAGCCATCAAGAATTTCCAGGCGGTCAGCAATCTTCGCGAGGCGTTGATTGGAGCGGCGGAGCAGGACTTCGCGGCGATGGTCTAGCCAGGATTGAAGAACCTCACGTAAATCCATGACCCGCGGAGTCCTTGTCGCATCCAATACGTTCATATTAAGACTGACGCGGTTTTCTAATTCTGAAATCTTGAACAAGCTCTCCATAAGGACCGCAGGATCAATATTTTTGCTTTTTGGCTCCAGAATAATCCGAATGTCCTCTGCACTTTCATCGCGCACATCAATCAAACCTGGAGATTTTTTGAGTTCAATAATCTCAGCAAGCTTTTCAATCAGTCGAGATTTTTGGACTTGGTAGGGAATTTCAGTGACGACAATCTGATACTGACCACGGCCTGTGTCTTCCACGTTCCAACGAGCGCGGACCTTAAATCCGCCTTTCCCCGTTTGGTATGTTTCTAGCATCGACTCTCTGGGCTCGACAATTACGCCGCCTGTTGGCAAGTCTGGTCCAAGCACATATTTCATCAGGGTCTCAACCCGCGCTTTGGGTGTCTTGATGAGGTGAAGCGCCGCATCGCATAATTCCGCAGCATTATGCGGAGGAATGGACGTCGCCATGCCCACAGCAATTCCTTGGCTGCCATTAGCGAGTAGATTGGGGAAACCTGCTGGCAGGACCAAAGGCTCTTCGTCTTCCTCGTTATAGGTCGGGCCGAAATCTACGGCATCCTCGTCAAGGCCAGATAAAAGCGCTACGCCTGCCGCTGTCATTTTTGCTTCAGTGTAACGCATAGCCGCAGGGCTATCTCCGTCAATGTTTCCGAAATTACCTTGTCCGTTTACGAGCGGATAGCGGGCGGAGAAGGATTGAGACAGCTTGACTAGTGCATCATAAATTGAGGCATCTCCATGTGGATGATATTGGCCCATCACATCCCCGACGATGCGAGCGCATTTTTTGTGCGCATTTTCTGGGTTTAATTTCAGCTGGCGCATCGCGTACAAAATACGGCGATGCACAGGCTTCAACCCATCCCGCACATCTGGCAGCGCCCGCTGCGTGATTGTTGACAGTGCATATGCAAGATAGCGAGAGGATAGGGCCGTATCGAAGTGCTCTTCAATGATAGCGTTCTCTGGCACGCCTTTATCGCCGCCAGACCCCGAAGATTTTGATTTTGTTTTGGGTGTCTTCGCCATGAATTTTGGGAGCCTTTCGAATCACTTGTTTGAGGCTACCAAAAGCTGAGGCAAGGTGCGCCTCAAACTTCAGTTTTTTGGGGACGGCTGGCATAACCTGTCGCAATAAGCCTATCAATCATAGCGCTTCGTGCCTCTGGCAAGGTCCTATTGATTTCCCATTGTACCCGCGTTTCCAAAAAATATCCTGTTAAGCGCAAACCTTGCCAAATATCCTTAGGGCTAGCGGAAGGCTCTCCGCGCATGAATCCAGGTAAGACAAGCATTTTGTCACCATAGGGAGCCGCTGCCTCCGAACATACAGCGCGGCCAGACCGAGGAGATACATGGGTCAAATTATCTATTGCACCCGTCGCCGCGCATTCGGAAAAATCAAGGCCATAGCCTAACGCCGCAAGAAGTCCGGCTTCCCATCTTACATAAAGCGCGGGCCAAATTTCAGGTTTATCCAAATTGGACACAACAATAGAATAAACATCATATAGAGCCGGGAAAGCTTCGCGCTCGGGTAATAGCTCGCGTGTCATCACGCAAAGCGCGTTCAACCCCGCTAGGCTCAGGCGTTGCTCCATTAATTCTGCCGCGCGGCTATCAAGGGCTTCTAGGGTGTAATAACCTAGCTGGTCCTCTAGGCGGCCACGCCATTCGACGGCCACATGGTTCCCAGGCTGCAAGATTGGTCGCATGCGCCGACCGACACCTCCGCGAACAAGGCCCGGATGCCGCCCTCTGTCTCGCGAAAAAACCTCAATTATCGCAGAGGTCTCCCCGTGCTTTCGGGTACTTAGAATATATCCATCGGAAGCCCAGTCCATCAGTTTAGACGTCGAATTCCAGTCCCATACCCGTATATCTCGCCTGATCGTCCTTCCATTTTTCTCGGACTTTCACGAAGAGGAATAAGTGTACTTTACGACCCAACCAATCCTGCATATCACGGCGAGCCGACGCGCCAATATCTTTAATTGTTCGGCCTTGTTTCCCTAGAACAATGGGTTTTTGAGAAGAGCGCCTAACATAAATAACCTGCTCAATGCGAACATCACCATTCTTTTGTTCTTTCCAACTCTCCGTTTCCACCATGCTCGCATAGGGGAGTTCATCATGTAAGCGTAAGAAAAGTTTCTCACGAGTGATTTCCGCCGCCATAAGGCGCGAAGGGATATCAGCCGCTTGATCTATTGGGTATAAAAGCGGTCCCTCAGGCATTGCCTCTGCCAGCGCCGTGGAGAGCGCCTTGATGCCCTCACCGTTTTTGGCCGACGTCATAAAGAGCTCTGCATAGACATCCATTTCATTGAACTCAGCGATTAAGGGCAAGACTTGCTCATGCGGAATTTCATCAACTTTATTTAACACAAGATATGCCTTCGCACCGCGTTTTTTTAAACCATTGGCAACGCTTTTCGTATCTTCAACGGATAGCCTGTCTTGCGCGCTGCCTTCGCCTGCTGAGCGGCGAACCCAAGCTGGCGCATCAACAACATGGACAATGAGGTTGCTATCATCTGCCCCCGTCCAGGCCGCATGGACCATAGATTTCGCGAGACGATCAGACTCGTTTGGGGCAAAAATACCCGGGGTATCAACGAGGACGACTTGAGCCTCATCGCCGCCCGCCGTTTCTAACATTGCAATAGCTCTTATCTGGAAACGTGTCGTTTGAACCTTATGCGTTACGATGGAGACCTTCTCGCCCACTAGCGCATTGGTTAGGGTTGATTTCCCCGCATTGGGCGCGCCAACAATAGCTGCAAATCCTGCACGACTCATAAGGACCAACTTTCTAACAAATGGAGAGCTGCGTATCGTTCCGCATCACGTTTAGACTTGCCCGTCCCTCGGGCCGCGCCAACGCCGTCGACGCGCACTTCAATTACAAATAAGGGTCTATGGTCAGGACCACTCCGTTCAACAGTATCATAGACGGGTAAACCATGCTGCCCCGCCATTGCGCGTTCTTGTAATTCGGTTTTGGGATCTTTAGCCGATTTTTTGACAACCTCTTTTAACAAAGGTTTCCAAAATTTTTCAAAAAAGCTTTTTACATCAGTGTAGTCACCATCAATATATATCGCGGCAATCAGGGCCTCGCAGGCATCCCCCAGAATTGATGTTTTCTCCCGACCACCTTGGCGATCTTCGGACGCAGACATTAGAAGCGCATCACCCAATCCAATCTGACGGGCAATCTGTGCGCAAGTTTCTTTCCGCACAAGAGCGTTCAAACGCCGCGCTAATGTGCCCTCGGCTTCAGAAGATTGATAATAGAGTGCCTCTGCGGTCAAGAGCCCGAGAATTCTATCTCCTAAGAATTCCAGACGTTCATTGTCGCTCGCAATACGTTGTCCGTCGCCGTAAGAACTATGGGTCATCGCTTGAATAAGATGTGAAGCGTCCGTGAATTTATAGCCTATTCGGGCTTCTAACGCCGACAGACGCGGATAGCGATTATCAGCTAACTCTGTCATTTGATGCCCTTGAACCAACGGTCCTTTCGAAAATTCCACCATGTCCAAGGCTTGTAGATAACGAAATTCTCATTGACTGACAGCAGAACAATTTCTGCGCGACCTATAATGTTCTCTTTGGGAACAATCCCCGCGCCGCCTCGGGCAACTGTCACGCGGCTATCATATGAATGGTCGCGGTTATCCCCCATCATGAAGTAATACCCCGCTGGGACAATACGGACATCAGTTTTATCTAACTGGCTGTTTTTCTGCGCGTCCAGTATAGTAAAAGACTTTCCGCTTGGAACGGTCTCTTCGAGGATATCCGCATTTTCAACATTCCCAAAAGAATTTGTGTAGTCATAGGTTCCCGTTTTCTTGACAGGTAATTTCTCACCGTTGAGATAGAGGAGACCTTGCTTCATCTGAATTTGATCACCAGGCAATCCAATAACGCGTTTTATAAAATTCTTATTATCGCCCTTGGGGCGGAATACGATGACATCTCCGCGCTTTAACTCTCGTTCGAACAAACGCCCTTCCCGCACGGGGAAAGGAAATGGCGTCGCAGCATGCTTCCCATATCCAACGGAGAATTTAGATGTGATGATATAATCGCCTTTAACGAGGCCAGGCACCATAGATCCTGACGGAATATGAAAAGGTTGAAAAATGAAGGTTCGAAGAACAAACGCAATTCCTAATGCCCAAAGGACTGTCGATAAGGTCTCGCCTTTTCCACCTTGGGCTTTCTCCACCATTTCTATTGCTGGATTAGGCTTTGTATCAGTTTGTGTCATAGGCTCTATGTAACGTCTGGATTGGCTTCGGCAATCGCAAATGCAGTCGCATAAGGATAATCATCCGACAGGGATAGATGAATATACCAGGCATGATATTGTGGGCATAATTCATCCAATCTAGTTGCCGCGTCTTTCGTTAACTTCACGATAGGCCGGCCGGACGGATCATTTTGCACTTCGACTGAGGTCCAACTTAACGCGCCAGTCTCAGGTCCAGCCAAAGCTTTTGCGACGGCTTCTTTGGCCGCGAAACGTTTGGCATAGCTCATGGCGGGACGAGCCTTACTTTCGCAATAGGCCTGCTCTGCTGGGGTAAAAGTTTTGTTTAAAAATCTTTTCCCAAACTTCTCGATGGACTGTTCGATGCGCCGAATATCGCAGATATCTGTGCCTATACCAATAATCACGCGGCGCGAGCTTCCGATATCACATTCCGCATTTCAGCAATGGCCTCATCCAACCCGAGGAAAATAGCTTCCCCGATAAGAAAATGACCTATATTGAGCTCCATTGTTTCGGGTATCGCGGCCACTTTCCCGACATTGTCAAATGTAAGTCCATGTCCAAAATGAACCTCAAGCCCTAGCTGGTCGGCTAACTTCGCACTCCTTACGAATGCCTCCAAATGAACCTCAGCTTTTTTTTCATCCCCATCGTCTAAAGCGTGGGCGTAAGCGCCCGTGTGAAACTCAACAACTGACGCTCCCGTGCTTGCGGCGGCTTTAATTTGCGTTTCAACCGCTTCGATAAATAATGACACACGAGAACCAGCCTCAGCTAATTTTCTCACAATAGGTGCAATGTGATTATGCCCTGCCGCCACGTCTAACCCCCCCTCCGTTGTTCTTTCCTCACGGCGTTCAGGCACGATACAAATAGCTTTGGGTTTTAGCTCAAGCGCAATTGCAAGCATCTCCTCAGTTGCTGCCATTTCCATATTTAGGGGTACGTCTTGGCTTTCACAAAGCTGCTGAAGCCGCACCATATCCTCATCGCGTATATGACGTCTATCCTCTCTTAGATGGGCTGTGATTCCATCCGCTCCTGCGCGAATAGCGGCATATGCGCCTGCTACGGGGTCAGGATGCTCCCCGCCCCTCGCATTTCTGACGGTTGCGATATGGTCGATATTTATGCCCAGGCGCGGGAGTGTCGTCATGAGAGCCCTCGACTACCGGGTTTAATAGCTGGGAGTTTTGCCAACTCAGGCGGCAAATCACTTGGGTCGAAATCTGGAAAACGCCTCGCCGCTAAACTTATTAATGGCACGCCAATATCGGCTTCACCGTTAGAACGGTCAAAAATGCAGGCCCCAGCTATGATATCCGCTCCGGTGTCTTTCGTAATCGCCGCAATACACTCGCGCGAAGACAAGCCTGTCGTGACAATATCTTCTACCATCAATACTTTGCTTCCGGGCCTGATTGAAAATCCGCGGCGGAGCGTAAACTGACCGTCAACACGCTCAACAAACAAAGAGTCGACGCCCATGTGGCGCGCGGTCTCATATCCGGGGATAACACCGCCCATTGCAGGGGCGATAATGACATCGGGTTCAATCCCTTGCGCTTTTATTTTATTCGCGAGAGCTTTGCAGACGATTTCTGTAAGCCGCGGGTTTTTAAATATTAGAGCCTTTTGCAAGAAGACAGGGCTACGTCGTCCCGAAGACAGAATGAAATGCCCCTCCAACAGCGCGCCCGCCTCGCGGAAAACATCTAAAACGTCATCTGTATTCATAAACTAAGCTTTCGTATGAGCGGGTAACGCCCGGCTGCGGTTGACCTTCACCACGTAAGATGAGGCCCTCAAGGCTGCAATGATTGACATCATATGACGCGTATCGCGGACTTCGACATCTATCGTCATATCAAAAAATGTCGGGCTCCGATGTGTCATTTTAATGTTGGTCACATTGGCCTTCGACTCACCAATTATTTTTGTCACGTCAGCTAATGCTCCTGGCACGTTTTCAATGGTAAGTAACATACGCCCAATGGAAGCTGCGTGTTCAACGGCGCGGCGCCAAGTAAGGTCAATCCAATTTTCAATCCGTTCTTCTTCGGTCGCCAACTCATCACAATCAATCGTGTGAATTAAAATACCGCGTCCCGGACTCTGTAATCCGACAATCCGGTCTCCCGCAATCGGAGAGCAACAGGGTGCGAGGTGTAAACCTCGTCCAGGGTTTAATCCATTTCCCTTGACGTACAAACTGACGCTCCCATCATCTATGATATCTAGGCCCTCGACACCGCCATCGGCCTCCACTTCATTGCGGAACGGAAAGACGGCTTCCATAAAGGCTACCATAGACAGCTCACCCCGACCCAAAGTCTCGTAGAGCGTCGTCTCGTCTGAAATATCTAGGCGTTTTAGGGCATCAGTTAGCACGGCCGAGTCGATGTTTTTTCCCTGGCGTTTAAACGCATGCAACGCGAGAGTTTCCCCAATCCTCCGGAACTCTTCTGACTCCCCTTCTCGCGTTAAGCGCCGCAGAGCTTGTCTGGCACGCCCCGTTATCACGATACTCTCCCAGCCTGGTTGAGGCTCGGCGACCCCACCCCGAATAATCTTCACCACATCGCCATTAGTCAGCTGGGTTCTAAGTGGTACATCGCGCCCATTTACGATTGCGCCTATACAGGTATCTCCAACTTCCGTGTGAACAGCATAGGCAAAATCTATTGGCGATGCCCCGCGAGGCAGAGCAATCAAATCCCCTTTGGGCGTAAAAGTGAAAACCTGATCTGTAAACATCTCAAGTTTTACATGATCTAAGAATTCATCAGCATCACCACTCTGTTCCATCATCTCGATAAGCGGACGAATACGTTTTAGCGGATCACCGCCAGAGGCTTGTGCACGCGCTGGGTCATAGGCATAGCTTTCATCCTTATACGCCCAATGCGCCGCAACCCCGCGGTTCGCCACATCTTCCATTCGCTCTGTTCGAATTTGGATCTCAACCCGTCGATTCTCGTCGGTTCGAATTGTGGTGTGTAGGGATTGATATCCATTGGGTTTTGGAACTGAAATGAAATCCCGAAAGCGGGATGGGACAGCCCTGAAAACATCATGCAAGACTCCAAGCGTCTGATAGCACTCGGCATGGGTCTCAACGATAATCCTAAAAGCGTAAATATCCGCAACATCATCAAAACTAATGTTCTGGCGTTCGAGTTTGCGCCAAATAGCATAGGCGCGTTTCTCGCGGCCATACACGCGCACGTTAAGACCAGCGTCATTTAAGGTGTTTTTCAACGCTGTGAATACCTGACTGATGGCCTCACCTTGCGACTCACGCCAGTCTTTTAGACGCCTTTCGATACTTTCGTACCCCGCAGGATTGATGTGACGGAACGACAAATCCTCAAGTTCAGAACAAATTTTATCTACGCCAATCCGCCGAGCCAGAGGGGCAAAAATTTCCAAGGTCTCTCTCGCAATACGTTCCCGAGAAGCTTGTTTGGGGTGGTATTGTAGTGTCCTCATATTGTGTAGACGGTCACAAAGTTTGACGAGGAGAACACGCACATCTTTTGAAACGGCCAGAATAAATTTTTGAAAATTCTCAGCCTGAGCCCGCTCCCTTGACAGGTTTGGGCGGGACATTTCAACTTGCCCAAGTTTTGTAACACCGTCGACAAGCTCAGCGATCTCTGGCGTAAACTCATCGGCAAGGTCTGTCACGGTTGCGTCGGTATCTTCCAATACATCGTGCAAGAGTGCCGTGCAAACAGTCGCGATATCTAGTTTCAGAGATGCAACTATCCCCGCAACCTCAATAGGATGCGCATAATAGGGATCGCCTGAATGCCGTAATTGTTTCCCGTGAGCTTGAACCGAGTAAACATAGGCTTTGTTCAGCAACGCCGCATTCGCGGAAGGGTCATATTTTTTGACAAGCTCAACCAGCTCATACTGACGGAGGTATTTTTGCGAGGTCTTTGGCGCTGAGATGTTGACTGGCTGGTTCACTGGCACCGCGTATAAGCGTTTATGAGGGTATCGGCCAATAAAAAAGCCGCCTTAAACGGCGGCTTTCACAGCAATTTCGATAAATCTAAAAGCGAGACGAGCTGTCGTTATCGCGGTCTCCCTGCAGTGCGCGCAGAACATCGGCTTCCGTCATCTCAGCCTGCGGCTGAGCCTCGCCATGCTCTAGGGCCAAGACTGGTGCGTCATCTTGCTCATCAGGAAGGTCATCATCTTGGATAACCCGCTGCAGTCCAACAACGAGCGACTCACGAAGGTCGTTCATATCCAATGTCTCATTTGCGAGCTCACGCAGCGCCACAACAGGCGTCTTGTCATTATCACGGTCTATCGTCAGCTCCGAACCGGCTGCGATGTTACGAGACCGATGGGACGCAAGCAGAACGAGGTCGAAACGGTTCGCAACTTTTTCAATGCAATCTTCAACGGTAACGCGGGCCATAAAAACTCCAATACAAAAAGGCCGTTGCACAACGGCCTCAAATTCACGCGGGTCTTAGTCATTCCCTGCCGCGTAATCAACCAATTTTACCACGCCCCGACATATCTTGTTGCGCGAATATCCTGCAGGGGCAGTTCTTCGGTGCGTTTCAACCATTTCGCCTCTATCTCCGACGCGGGCACCAGCACGAAGGCCCTGTCCAACATGCGGGGATGCGGGAGCTTCAACTCCGGTGTATCTTTGATTTCATTACCAAAAGTGAGTAAATCTAAGTCAAGTGTCCGCGCTGAATTGGGGACGCCGCGCACGCGCCCATGTTTCGTCTCAATGGATTGCATAAGGCTCAGTAATTGGAGAGGCGCGCCAGTGAACGCCCCTTTTACAACAGCATTAAGATAAGCGGGCTGGTCAGAGCCGCTCGGCCACGCTGGAGACCGCCAAAGCCCAGACTTTTTCTCAAGATGAAACCCATTACCGCATAGATCCTCCAAAGCGATTTTAAAGGTGACTTTCGGGTTGGATAGATTACCACCAAATGCGATAAGACAATCAGTCATAGCTTTTTTCATTTCTCCAACGGTTCAAATTATGGTTTTTTACCCGCAAGAGCGTATCGCCCTCTTTGTTGATGGTGCAAATTTATATTCTACAAGTAAAGCGCTAGATTTCGATATAGATTATAAAAAAATGCTCGAGTTTTTCCGGGAAAAAGGTCGATTGGTGATTGCCCGCTATTACACAGCGATACTGGAAAATGATGATTACTCACCGTTAAGACCCCTCGTAGATTGGTTAAATTACAACGGATACCAAGTCATCACGAAACCTACGAAATCATACACGGATAGAGATGGTCGCAACCGCATTAAGGGCAATATGGATATAGAGTTAGCCCTCGACATGGTGGAAATGGCGGAACACGTCGACCATATTATTCTTTGCAGTGGTGATGGAGATTTTCGAGCGGTAATTGACGCCTGCCAGCGCAAAGGAACGCGGGTTACGGTCGTGTCCTCAATGCGGACCCAACCTTCTATGCTGGCGGATGAATTGAGACGCCAAGCCAATGACGTTATAGACCTCTCAGAATTGGAAAACATGATAGGCCGCCCGCAGCGTGAATATGCCGACTATGACGATGAGTAATTTGCCTTAAGCTGAGCTCAATATCTAACGCAATCCAAATTGTGTAGACCTATTCCAGTTCAGCCTTTTTCTCGCATCAACCTCGCTTTTTGTTTCTGCCAATCTCTCTTTTTATCCGTTTCACGCTTGTCGTAGTTCTGCTTACCCGTCGCGGTTCCAATTAAAAGTTTTGCGCGACCCCCATCATTAAAGTAAAGTTTTAGCGGAACAATCGTGCGGCCTTTTCGTTGAGTTTCTCCCATTAACTGATTGATTTGCTTTCGTTTTATCAGGAGCTTTCGAGGGCGGGTTGGCGCATGATTGAATTGGCTTGCAGGGGCATAAACGGGGATATTTGCATTGATAAGCCAAGCCTCGTTTTTCTCAACGGAAACGTAACTCTCGGCAATATTCGCACGGCCTTCTCTTAGAGCCTTAACCTCTGTTCCTAATAGCTGGATTCCAGCTTCTATTGTGTCTTCGACGGCATAATTATACCTCGCGCGCCTATTGTCTGCGAGAACGGTATCCGTGGACCCTGCTTTTTTCTTTCTGCCACCTGCTTTGCTGGACATATCAGATTTGCACACCTGCCTGCGCCATGGCGGCTTTCACCGCAGTCTTGGTCGACTCCCGGCACTCTGTAATGGGCAATCGAACACCCGGTTCCATTTTTCCCATGAGTGACAACGCGTATTTTGTTGGCGCAGGGCTTGGGTCTATGAAAATATCTTTATGTAGCCGATCCAATTTAGCATTCCACTCGCGCGCTGTGACATAATCTCCGTCCATCAGAGCATTGTGAAAGCCTGCGTATTCCGCAGGCGCTATGTTGGACCCCACAGAAATCGCCCCATGTCCGCCGTGGGCGCTATACCCAAGGGACGTAGGATCGTCACCAGAGAGTTGAATGAAGTCGGCGCCGCACCGCACAGTCAAACCGGCAACGCGCGAGATATCCCCTGTCGCGTCTTTACATCCGATCACGGTCGGGAGTTTTGACAATCGCTCCATCGTACCCTGTTCGATATCGACGATGCTTCGCCCCGGAATGTTGTAAACAACAATGGGAATATCTACCGCTTCGGAGATTGCTTTGAAATGCTGATATATACCCTCTTGGCTGGGCTTGTTGTAATACGGCGTTACGACCAGAGCTGCATCCGCACCCATGGCCTTGGCGTGTTGTGCGTATTTGATCGAAACTCGGGTTTCGTTAGAGCCCGCTCCCGCAATGACGGGCACCCGGCCATTCGCCGCCTCAGACGTCAAGCGGATAACACGCTGATGCTCCTCATCCGTAAGCGTAGCGCTCTCTCCGGTTGTGCCGCATGGCACTAGCCCATGCGTCCCAGAGTTGATTTGCCACTCGACAAAATCTTGAAATGCCGTCTCATCAATCGTCCCGTCCTTAAACGGTGTAACCAGAGCTGTAATTGACCCTCTTATCATATTTGTCTTTCGCATGGCGGTTGTGTACGTCCAAAGTTGTTGTCGGGTGATAGCGTCGTTATGGACATGGGTTCAAGACATCGTTTCTTCACTTTCATAGTGAATGTAATACGCCTTTTGTGGGAATCAAGAATGACGAAAACTAGACCGTTTTTAGGCTTTATAACGCTTCTTTTTTCTATATTTTTCTGCAACTTAACCGTAGTTTCTGCACATGCAGCTATACCTGCGCCGCGTTTAAAGCCAGCCCCGCCTCCCATGTCCGCCTATTTGAGCGAGTCGGACGCTAGGTTTTTTAGGCGAGGTCTCGCAGACGCCAAAGCCAGGAGATGGTCGGGGGTCGAGCGCGAAATCAACAGAATCAATGATCCCGTAGCGAAGGATGTGTTGCGCTGGATTCAAGCTGCCAATGATAGAAATGCTCCAACGGAGCGCCTTGAATATGTGCATCGATACCTTAATGATTGGCCGAGACTAACGCGGGTTCGCGCCGAAGCCGAGCGGCGCATGTTCGAAAAATCATGGGACGCCAACCGCATATTAAACTGGTTCCAAGGGGAAGACCCTCCCGTATCAGGCGAAGGAAGAGCCGCGCTTGCAGGGGCTTATTACGCAAGAGGCGATGTCCAAAATGGCGATAAATTTCTACGTCTGGCCTGGCGCGAGAGCCGCCTAACAAGAGACGGGCAAAAAAAAATATTTCGGCGCTATCAAAACAAATTTACAAAAGAAGATCATGCCGCTCGTGCAGATCACTTAATTTGGTCTGGATATCGCCATTTTGAAAAGGCGCGCGCGCTCCTCCCTCATATGGGGCGCACAGATCGTGCCCTGATGAATGCACGAATGCGGCTGAATAGAAATTCGTCTGGCATGGATGCGGCTGTCAATGCCGTACCTAGCACGCATATATCTGACCCCGGCTTCATTTATGAGCGGGCCCGCTGGCGCCGTAAGAAAAAGACTAAAACCTATGCCCTGCCAGTTTACCTTTCGGCCAGAGAAGCGCCAGTCTCGGAAGTTGGCAAAAAGGCTATGTGGCGTGAAAAAAAGATCATGGTCTATTGGGCGATATCTGAGCAGAAATATAAGGAAGCCTATCAACTGTCTCTCCACCACGGATTTACAAGAGGGACTGATTTTGCAGACGCCGAGTTTTTAGCTGGCTGGCTCGCGCTTACCCGTCTGAAAGACCCTGACCGAGCTCTAAGACATTTTACCCGTCTTCGCGACGGCGTTGGATCACCCATATCCTTGGCCCGCGCACATTACTGGATTGGGCGGACGCATGCCGCTAAGTCTGACGGGCAGCAAGACCAACACTATCGCCAAGCAGCTCAATATCCGAACACATATTACGGAATTTTGGCGGGGTCGGAGGTTTACGGAAGCTCTCATCGCGTGCTCCTCCCGCCCGAAACGATCTTTGATGGCGCTGAGGCAGAATTTGCAGCTGACAATCGGGTGCGCGCGCTTCACCTTTTGGGCGAGGCTGGCGAACAACGCTATTTCTCACAACTCAGCTATCACTTGGATGATGAAGTTGATAGTTTATCCAAGCTCTCATTATTAAGCGGGCTCGCTAAGGACTACGGGTTTATGCGCCCTTCGCTCCGGGCCGCCAAACAAGCCGGTCGGTTCCAATCTTTGTTAACCGAGAGCGGCTACCCCATCATAACCTCCATAGATGCTCTGCCCAGAAACAAATTTGAGCAGGCGTTCGTATATGCCATCGCGCGGCAAGAGAGCGAATTTGCAACCAATGCAGTGAGTTCCGCCAAGGCCTATGGCCTTATGCAGATGATTAACGGTACAGCCAAAGCCACCGCCCGAAAACATCGCATCAAATATGACCGCAACCGTTTAGCCTCTGATGGAGACTACGCAGCGAAAATGGGGGCGCTCCATTTAAATGATTTGCTAGATATGTGGGACGGGTCATATATCCTTGCGGCCGTCAGCTATAATGCAGGGCCGCACCGCGCCAAGACCTGGATAAAGGCTTATGGTGACCCCCGTGAAGCAAATGTCGACGAAATAGACTGGGTCGAGAAAATACCCTTCTCGGAGACCCGAAACTATGTGATGCGCGTCATGGAAAACCTGCAGGTCTATAGAGCCCGCCTTTCAAATGACGCTGCCCCAAATCGCTTGAAGCAAGATTTACGCGCTGGCCAGCAACCCTTTTAGAACAAGGCGATTTGGTCATCGCTGAATATAGCTTTTGACAACTTGTTCTTTATTTGTTCTTAGTGAACATGTGAGGACAAACCTGTGAATAAATGCTGTATAATCTGTGAGTACGCGCCGTGCCACCCCTAGTGTCACGCCAACATATACGCGCAGAACGTAACCGATATAGACGCAGTCAAAATGGACAGGTTTGGTCCGTCAAAACGTTACCCGCATTTTATTATCACGGTAATTTCTGCATGGTAATAGAGAGCGTTCGGGACGAACTTGGTGAAGTTTTAGACAAAGAAAGTCAAAGTTTTATAAATGATTTCATGAACTTACCTTTCGAGGCTCAATGTGCTTTTGCGAGAATGTCGGCTAGGAAATCCAATATCTTCAACGTTGAAAAATTTGACTATCCCGAGATTGAAAACATCAATGTGCAGTTTGAAACCTTGTCGTATGCCCATTTTGTTTCAGACATCACGCCGGCCGACGGTAAAGATTTTTTCACATACCTCACGAAGCCCGAACTGATCGGCATGCTATCCGAAAACTCGAGCAAGGCGTCATTCAAGAAAACCTGGAAAAAATCTACCCTCATTGACTTTGCAATGGATACTCTGGACATCGCAAAGTTATCCGTTCCGCCAAAGTTTTGGGCGCAATCTCGCAGAGATGAGTTAGCCTATATATTCTACCTATACTCAGGGCGGGTCGACAGCCCCTTCCAAGACTTGACACTTCGAGACCTTGGACTTGTTAAGCCGCCAAAAAGCAACAAACTTTTTGGCGATCAATTTGAATGCAAAGATAGTGCAAAGTCTGCTTTCTTCTACGCAAAAGCCTTACAGGGTTTGAAACAAGACAACATAGATCAAAATAATGGTCTAATTGGGACGATGTCGGATTGGCCGGAACCAAACTGCCCCGTTAGTGCAAACCAACGCAATAAATTGCTCTACCAACTGGGCAAAATATCGGAGCAACACACCAATATTGAAACCGCCTTACTGCTCTATGCAGAAGGGGAGAGTGCAGATTGTAATGAACGCCTAATCCGCTTGCGATACAAGCAAGGAGACAAGGTTTGGGTCAAAAAATATCTTGAGAAGACAATCGACAACCCCTCCTCTGACGATGAGTATAATTTCGCGCAGGATTTTTATGTGCGAAAGTATAATAAAAAACGCACATCCGCCGTCACGGATATTTTACGCGACGCAGAGCAGATTGAATTAGATGAAGCCTTTAAAAACCGACCTGAACACGCCGCGCTGAAATTTTTTAGGCGCAAAGAACTTACCTGCTTAAGGACCGAAAATAAACCCTGGCGTACCCTGTTTGCTTTGCTTTTTTGGGATGAAATTTTTGGACAAACTCAAGATTTGAACGCTACCAAGACCTTGCACTCCAATCAATTTTACTCGGCGAATACAGATTCAATTGAACGCAAGTTAGGCGAAATAGACACGCCCAATCTAATAATGATTCGGCTTTTAAAAACCTTTACCGCCAATTTTGGGGTTAAACAGAGAATCATTCGGTGGGATACTCAAGCGCTCGACTCCATCCGCACCCTTATTGAAACCGCGCCGAGAGGCGCATTGGCGAGAATGCTGCGAGTGATGGCGAGAAATTGGAAAAACACCAAAGACGGTTTCCCTGACCTCATGATAGTAGAGAACGGTATATGTCGTTTTGTCGAAATAAAGGCCACAGGAGATGTGATTCGCCGGAATCAGCTCACGCGCTTGCAACAACTTCGTAAGGCTGGGTTTGCGGCAAATGTTGTCAAAGTGAACTGGACAATTGACCCAAACCAAACCTATGTCGTTGTTGACGTTGAGACCACGGGAGGTCGCCCTGGGCTTCACCGTGTGACAGAAATTGGCGCTGTAAAAATAAAAGGCGGCGAAATTATTGGCGAATGGTCAAGTCTTATAAATCCGCAGCGCTCCATTCCGCCCAATATCACGCGTATTACCGGCATATCTCATGATATGGTTGCGAGCGCGCCAATCTTTGCGGAAATTGCTGATAGCTTCGCTGAATTCATGGACGACGCCATATTTGCAGCACATAACGTGAATTTTGATTATGGATTTATTCGCGCAGAATACCAAATGATAGATCGCCAGTTCCGCTATTCAAAAATATGTACCTGTGCGTCCATGCGCAGACTCTACCCAGGTCACAGGTCTTATGCGCTGAAAAACCTATGCGAGGCATTTAATATTGAACTGCATAATCACCACCGAGCACTATGTGATGCTCAAGCTGCCGCAAAACTTCTGTTATTGGTCAACGCAAAGCGTATGGAAGTTGAATAAGTAGTCAGGGCTTTCACCTTTGGCGATGCTGTGTAAAAAGAGCGGGACTCATCTTCAGGACTTCGTTTTGGTTACTTCAAAATTCACACAAGACATCCCAAGCCGAATTGACACTATTCGTGGATTGATTGAGATGCGGCTGTCGGAAATTATCCCCTCCGAAACCACCTGGCCTGCCCGCTTGCACGAGGCGCAACGTCACGCGCTGCTATCTCCGGGTAAACGATTCCGTCCACTCCTTTGCGTTTTTATCGCGGAAGGCGGCGGAGTGAAAAAGGGGCCTGACTTAGATGCGGCAATCACGACTGGCTGCGTTGCCGAAATGGTGCATGCCGCCTCCCTTATCCTTGATGATTTGCCCTGTATGGATGATGCGGATTTACGTAGAAATCAGCCAACCACCCATATTGCCTTCGACGAAAGCACTGCCATCTTATCCGCAACGGCTCTCCTAAACCGCGCATTTGGCGCCCTGTCTCGACTAGAGCAAATTAGCGCCGACAAGCGGGTAGAGATGATAGACCTCTTGTCATACGCCGTTGGATCCAAAGGTTTGATTGCAGGTCAAATGGCTGATCTGGCCAATACCGACAAGGGGACGTCAATCGCTGAAATCGAACGTCTCAACACGCTCAAAACGGGAGCATTATTTGACTTTAGTGTAGACGCAGCCGGTATCCTCTCAGGCATGAGAGCATCTCAGCGAGATGCCTTGAAAGATTTCTCCTATCACCTCGGATTGGCCTTTCAGCTCCTAGATGACGTAAAAGATGCTGTCATGAATGAGGGAGAAGCAAAAAAATCCGTTAACAGAGATGCAGGCAAAGCTACTATTTTAGCGATTGCTGGCTCGGCTGCGTCACGAAAAAAATTAAATGAGTATTTGTCGCACGCTAAGGCCGCCTTACAGCGCGCGGAGCTGAATAATCTAAGTACTCTGACTGCCATCTTGGATCATCAATTTGCCTTCTTACGCAGCTGATATAGCAACCAAACAGAACGTCTTAAGCGTTCGAGACTTGACAGTTGATTATGGGAAACATCGCGCCCTGGATAACTTGTCTCTAAATATTGCCGTGGGCGAATTAGTCGGAGTCATTGGCCCAAATGGCGCGGGTAAGACCAGCTTCGTGAAGGCCCTATGCGGCCGCCTACCTTTACGTGGGGAATTGAAGGTTAAAGGTATGAATTTACGCCAAGGTACAGATCGCCGCCAACACATCGCCCTCGTGCCGCAAGATATTGGTCTCTACCCGCACTTAACTGCAAAAGAAAACTTAAGCGTCATCGGACGATTATTAAGGTTGAAGGGCAAACAGAATATCGCCGATGCCCTAGCTGCGGTGGAAATGACTCTACACGCAAACTTACGCATTTCCGAAATGTCAGGGGGCATGAAACGCCGCATCAATGTTGCCGCGGCAATTCTCACGGAACCAAGTCTTATCGTTTTTGACGAACCCACTGCCGGCGTCGATACACCGGCACGTGATACGGTCCACAGACTCGCACGCCAGCTCGCTGACGAGGGAAAATCTGTCATTTTGATTACACATGAATTGGAGCAAGCCGAGGCGCTTTGCGACAAAGTCTTAGTCCTATGTAAAGGCAAGCGTTTGGCGTTTGAGACACCCTCACAACTTTTAGAAAGTAGTTTCCATGACCAAAGGGAAGTTCGAGTGAGGTATGCCGTCCCGCCCAAACAAGACGTCTTTTCTGCAATGGAGCCATTTGAGTTCTCGCAAGGAGAGCTTCCCACAATCTGGGTCGCAATGACAAATGCCAATGAGGTTAGCTTTATCTCCGCCTTTCTAACAGCCTTGAAGGGGCAGAATGACTTAGTTCGGGAAATAAGCGTTCGAAGACCAGGCTTGAACGCGCTCATGCACCGCGTTGAAAAAACAGGGCAAATATCGGCATGATTTTTGCTGTTTTTAAAACCATGTGGCTTCGTCTTTGGCGAGACAAAGGCGCTTTTGCCCTCGCGTTTATCTTACCCGGTTTTATTTTTGCGGTCTTCGCGGCAATTTTTGCAAATGCCTCGGGCGGGAATTTAGACTTGCGTGTTGCGCTAGGGGTTACGACGGACTTGGCGGAGACTCAGAGTTTTTCAAAATATATACGAGATAGTGACTTAATTTCAGTTTCCTTTGATCAAGCTTGGGAAGAAGACGATGTAAGGAATCGTGTTCGTCTTGGGCAAGAGGACGTGGGCATCATTCTGTTTGGCCCTGTTAGTAATCCAACTGCACCCTCAATTCGCATCATCCAAGATCCCAGTCGAGAAGTCGCCGCAACTGTGCTGAAAGGGCAAATGCGGCAAATGCTGATGAGCCATGCGGGAGTGGAAAACGCAGGCGGATTTGAAACCGTATCAGCCCTCGGTCAAAAAGACGCGCCCGTTTTAAAGGACCCAACCGTCACATATTATATCGGTGCAACGGCCATTTTATTTCTTCTTTTTTCGGCCATGCAAGGCGCGGCAATTTCAATAGATGAAAGGCAAAACGGCATTAGCGATCGACTTATGGTTGGCCCATATGGAGCTTTTGGGATGTTGAGTGGAAAATTTGTTTTCCTGACCATAGTTGGATCTTTGCAGGCCGCCATTATTTGCGCCGTTGCCTACATTTTTTTCGATGTGCCGATATTGGCCCATTTAGGCGCGCTATCGCTCGCCTGTTTCGGCGCCGCCGTCTTAGCCTCTGGACTCGCACTTCTTCTGGCGTCCTTATGTAAAACACAGACCCAGATGAACACGCTGAGCACTTTTGCCGTTTTACTCCTCTCTGCCGTAGGCGGGTCAATGGTACCTCGCTTTATGATGCCTGGGTGGTTGCAGCAGCTTGGCGCCTTCACACCGAATTTCTGGTCAATAGAGGCCTTCTATGGCATTTTGGCACGGGGACAGAGTGTTGTAGATTTGCTATGGGTTTGGGTAGTATTGTTTGGCGGGGGTTTTCTCTGCCTCGGTTTAGCCGCGCTATTGTCGCACAAGTTAATGAGGGTCTGAGTGGTAAACACCACAAAATCGTCGGAGGCACATAGAAATCTAGGCCCGCTATATGCGGCCCTGATTGCCGCGGCATGGGCCACGGTGCACATATACAGCGTTTTTTTTCATCCGCTATCCGCCCCAATGTGGAAAACCGTTGCGTTAATTGGTCTGCAATGCTGGCTCTACACTGGATTATTTATAATAGCACATGACACCATGCACGGGTCATTATTTCGGAGCAATGACCGCATGAATGCAGCTATCGGAACAGGTATATTATTTGTCTACGCTGGATTTAACTGGCGCAAAATGCGCGACGCTCACCATGATCACCATAAATTTTCAGGAACAGCAAAGGACCCCGACTTCAATGCCGAAAACCCTCGTAGTTTTTGGCCTTGGTATCTGAAGTTCTTTCTCACCTATTTCGGATGGCGGCAGCTGGTCATTTTATTTGGTTTTACCCTCACCTATATTTTGCTCGGTGCGAATTATTTGAGCACGATTATTATGTGGGCGGTGCCAGCTATATTATCATCGGTGCAGTTATTTTATTTTGGGACTTTTCGCACCCATCGGCACGCAGAAGACTTTCCAGATGCGCATAACGCGAGGACGAATGACTTCAATGGTTTGGCGTCTTTGCTGAGTTGTTTTCATTTTGGGTATCATCACGAGCATCACCTTTTCCCCCATGAACCTTGGTGGCGACTCCCGCTAAGGAAACGTGAGACTCAAATATGACCGTGATTTTGAATATCGCGATTGTCCTTATGTCGATTATCGGCATGGAAATATTTGCCTGGGTCATCCACAAATATGTCATGCACGGGCCTGGTTGGGGATGGCATGAAAGTCATCATACCGAAACGGAGGGCAATTTTGAAAAAAATGACCTCTACGCTATAGTCTTCAGCTTTATCGCAGCAGGCTTTTTTATCATTGGATCCATGGGGGTGACATGGCTTTGGTATGTTGGACTGGGCCTGACGATATACGGCATTCTATACGCGATTGTACATGACGGGCTTGTTCACCGTAGATTACCCTTCCCTCGCAAGGCCCGCGGCCGCTACATGAAACGCCTCGTGCAAGCCCACCGGCTTCACCATGCGGCGCATTCAAAAGAGGGGTGCGTCAGTTTTGGTTTTATTTGGGCTGAAGATGTCCAGAAGCTGAAAGCTGAACTGAAGTCAAATATGGCGGCGACGGGCCAATCTTTGAAAACCAAACAAACGGATTAAAGCAGCTTGTCTCAAGCTTTTAGTCCAGATGATTTGATTGCGTGTTACCGGCGCGGTGTTTTTCCGATGTCTGACAGCCGCGAAGACGAATCTCTCTATTTGGTCGAACCAAAGCTTAGAGGCATTCTACCGTTAGATTCACTGCATATTTCAAAATCTATGCGGAAATTTAGGCGTCAAACCGATCTCGCAGTCACCATAAACAAGGACTTTCCTGCCGTAATTGAGGCCTGCGCAACGGGGCATGGCGGAACTTGGATTAGCCATAGTATTGAATGGCTTTACCTAAACCTGCATGCGCGTGGAGACGCACATAGCGTGGAGGTATGGGAAGATAATGTCCTCGTTGGCGGACTTTATGGCGTCACGCAAGGGCGGGCTTTTTTTGGGGAAAGCATGTTCTCCAAACGTACCAATGCCTCTAAACTTGCTCTCATTTATTTAGTTGAACATCTTGTTAATCGGGGCTTTAGTCTTCTTGACACCCAATTTTTGACGGATCATCTCAAATCTCTTGGCGCCATCGAAATTTCGCAAGCCGAATATCTGAAAAAATTAAGTGTCGCATTGGAAAGGAACGCCCGTTTCGATTGACCTAAGCTTACAGATTGAACAAAAGAGTCTTATGAAAAATATAATTCCAGTTTTACTTTCCGCATCCGCATTGATGGCATGCAACCCCGACAGCGAAATAAGCTCAAATATGGACGCCTCGGATGAGACCCCTTTCGCGAGCACCTATAAACCTCAACCCTCGACGAGCGTTCTGCTGAAAAACGCAACTTTAATCGATGGCGTAAGTGCAGAGGAGCGAACAGGTAACATTCTCGTCGCAGATGGCCGCATCAGTTTTGTTGGCGACGGCGATGTCCCAGAGGGTGTAACCGAAATGGACTTAGAGGGCCGCTATGTAACGCCGGGTATCATCGACATTCACTCGCACCTCGGAAATTACCCGTCTCCAGGTGTAAGAGCCCATGGCGACGGAAATGAGGCAACCAGTCCCATCACGTCAGAAGTTTACGCCGAACATGGTGTTTGGCCACAAGACCCAGGGTTTGATGAAGCGCTTCAAGGTGGTGTCACAACGCTTCACATATTACCAGGCTCAGCGAACCTATTTGGCGGGCGGGGTGTAACGCTTCGCAACGTACCGTCCCGAACCGTACAGGGCATGAAATTCCCTGATGCGCCCTACACGTTAAAAATGGCCTGTGGGGAAAACCCAAAGCGGGTTTACGGCACGAAAGGCGGCCCTGCGTCGAGAATGGGAAATGTTGCTGGGTATCGTAAGAATTGGATCAAAGCGGCAGCGTATAAAGCCAAACGCGACAAAGGCGGTGACTATGACCGCGACCTACAGCTTGAAACACTCGCCGATGTGCTTGACGGAAAAATTCTCGTACAAATGCACTGTTACCGCGCCGATGAAATGGTTCAAATTCTCGATCTAGCCAAAGAGTTTGAGTATAAGGTCACTACATTTCACCATGCGGTCGAAGCCTATAAGATTGGCGATTATCTGGCTGAAAATGATACCTGCGCGGCTATGTGGGCGGATTGGGGCGCATTCAAGATGGAAAGCTTCGATTATATCAATGAAAACATTCCCTTCGTTCACGCGGCAGATGCCTGCGCTATGATTCATTCCGATGATGAGAACAATATTCAACGTCTAAATCAGGAAGTCGCAAAAACATGGGCTGACGGTAACCGCGCGGGCCTAAATATTAGCAAGGCCGAAGCTTGGAAGTGGCTGTCAACCAATCCCGCAAAGGCTTTGGGAATATTGGAGGAAACAGGAACCTTAGAAGCTGGCAAGCGTGCAGATATTGTGATTTGGGATGGCGACCCGTTCTCGACTTATGGACGTCCAGATAAAGTCATGCTGGATGGCGCAATCCTGTTCGACCGGTCATCGGGTTTAAAGCCTAAGAGCGACTTTCGGTTGGGCTATGCAGACCTTACGGAGGGTGTAAAATGAGATGTCTTCTCCTTACAGTCGCTACAATGGCGTTTTCAACGCCGTCTTTCGCTCAAACCTTTTTTGTCGATGATGCAACAGTTGTCGCAAGCAATGGAACCCAATCGAAAACAGATATCATCGTCGTCGATGGTGTCATCCAAGGCCGTGGTGCGAGACTATCCGCCCCAGATGGTGCGACCACTATTTCCGGTGGATGGGTCACGCCGGGCCTATTTGCCCCCATGTCATCCTTGGGCATGACGGATATTGGTTCCGCCGGCCCTGGCAATGATGTCGGATCGGAGACCTCGGAAACAAATGTCTCTGAATATGCTGCAGACAGCTTCAATCCTCGCTCGGTTCACATTTCAAATGTACGTCAAAGCGGAATCACCCATGCCGTGATAGCCCCACGCAGCGGGGGCAATAGTATTTTTGCAGGTACGGGCGCTATTATATCTATGACGGGGAATTTCGACTCAGTCATAATTCCCGAGGCCTTTGTTATGGTCGATATGGGCGAAACCGGAACAATACGCGCGGGTGGATCGCGGGCAGCAGCCATGTCCCAACTTCGCGCCGCTATTGAAGACGCAGAAGGCTTTTTCAAGCGTTACGCAACACAATCCGATGGCGGCGACATCCTGTCTCGTCAGGACGCGGCCGCATTCTCTCGCGCAGTGGAGGGTAACATTCCGCTCTTCATTCGCGTAAACCGGGCCGCGGACATTATGCGGTTGGTTGAATTGAAATCACGCCACAGATCCCTCGATATCGTAATCGTTGGCGGCGCGGAGGCGTGGGAAGTGGCCAATGATATAGCAGGGGCGAATATTCGCGTAATACTGGACCCCTTACAAAATTTACCCAGTGCATTTGAAAGCGCGGGATCACGGCTGGACAATATACTCTTTCTTGAAAAAGCGGGCGTCGAGTACGCTATCTCCAATTTGACAGCACTCGGCGTCACAAAACCCGCAACTCTGGCACAGCACGCAGGAGCTGCCATTGTTGAAGGCCTGCGTTGGGATCAAGCCTTTTCAGCCATTTCATCCGTACCCGCCTCTTGGTTTGGAGTGGATACGCCATCTATTGTCGTATGGGATGGCGACCCTCTTGAGGTAACCTCAGCCCCGATTGCCATGTCAATTGATGGCAAAGCGCAGTCCATGACATCGCGGCAAAAGGCCCTCAGAGATCGCTATAACCCGACTTATGACGGCAATCTGTCTCATAAATATCGTTAAAGTCGCAGCGGCTGACTCCGCTTGACCTCTGGGGCGCGAACCTTATGTTACGGCAACTTAATAAGGCCCTGCATACTTGTGCTCGCCTTTGCTGAAATGAGACACCTTGAGCGACCAAATAACACCCGAAGAAATTGATGCTGACGCAAAGATTGACGTTACGTTTTCAGAGCTTGGCCTTGACCCGAAAATTCTCAAAGCTCTTGGTGATTTAGGGTATGTAACACCGACCCCTATCCAAGCTAAAGCCATCCCTGCGGCGCTGCAACAACGCGATGTACTCGGTATCGCGCAAACGGGAACAGGGAAAACGGGCGCTTTCACATTGCCTACAATGCACAAACTTTCAAAGGGGCGTGCGCGGGCACGCATGCCGCGCTGTATTATCGTTTGCCCAACACGAGAACTTGCGGCCCAAGTGGCCGAGGACGTTGAAAATTACGGCAAATACCTGAAGTTGGAGATGGCCCTATTAATTGGCGGGGTGTCTTTCGCTGAACAAGATAGAAAGCTCATGAAGGGTGTCGACATATTAATCGCGACCCCTGGACGCTTATTAGACCAATTTGAGCGCGGTAAAATTTTGATGACGGGTGTTCAAACCCTTATCGTCGATGAAGCTGACCGGATGCTGGACATGGGCTTCATCCCAGATATAGAAAAAATATTCGCCATGACACCCTTCACGCGTCAGGTTTTATTTTTCTCCGCAACAATGCCAAATGAAATTAAGCGGCTCGTCGACCAGTTTTTGCATCAACCCGTCAGCATTCAAATTGCCCGTAAAAATATGACGGCAAAAACAGTAACGCAGCGTATCGTTCGCGTGCCGTCATCCGATGCCAAGCAAAAGCGCACGGCATTAAGATGGTTGATAGATAATTCAGAAAACCCTGTTGATAATGGCATTATATTCTGCAACCGAAAACGTGATGTAGACATTGTTTCAAAATCATTAAACGTTCACGGTCACGACGCAGAGCCTATACATGGTGATTTACCACAAAGTCTGCGCACGCAAACACTCGATCGCTTCAGAAATGGGAAAATCAAATTTCTTGTAGCGTCTGATGTTGCCGCGCGCGGATTGGACGTCCCAACAGTAAGTCATGTTTTTAACTATGACGTTCCAAATCACTCAGAAGACTATGTTCATAGAATTGGGAGAACAGGTAGAGCTGGTCGTAAAGGCGACGCCATTATGCTCGTTGCCCGTTTGGACGAAAATAACTTCCAAGATATTCTCAATCTCATTAAGGTAAAATCTATCGAAGAGATTGAAATCCCGGGCATAGAGGACTTCCCGAAAGACGCAGGCAATCGTAAACGTCGAGGCCGCGATGCTAGCAAGGGACGGGGCAGACGCGACTCAAACCGAAGCGGCGGCCGCAGCCGCGGTCAACGCGATGACGGGAGCTATCATGACAGCAGTGCGTCAACGGAAAAGGTTGGTAGAAATTCTGTACCTAAACGGAAATCAGAAACCTCAGACACTCCCGCTGCAAAAGAAACAAAAGCGCCGATAGAGCGTAGACGGCCCGCACCACGCCGAAAACCCGCTCCCGGGCGCAAGGCACCTGAATCTGATATTGCCGAGACTGAGGCCACCAACGAGTCTCCAACTGAGGCAAAGTCTCAAAGTAAAACATCCCGACGAAGAGCTGCGCCTAGGTCATCTAAAGCGCCTGAGAGAAAAACGGCAGAGGCTAAGCGGAAGCCGCGCGAAACGAAAAAAAGCCAAAACACTGACAGTTCAGAAAAACCTAAAAAGTCATCCTCAAAGCCATCACGGGAAAAACAATCGTCCAGACAAAAGGGTAAAACACCCTTCGGAGATGATGTTCCAGACTTCCTTAAATTCTAAGAGGGAGGCTGTTCGACACGTTGAACAACCTGATCTAGTTCAATGTAAATCCTATCTAATACAGGATCTATCTCCTGTGTAAGACAATGACCAGAACCAGGAATTGGAACGGATACACAGTCCGGCATTCGCCTACCGCATACGTGTTTATTGAGGTCTGTCTGGACAAAATTATCAAGCTCCGCATGAATCATTGTGACAGGTTTATTAATGGACTCAGGGTAGCCCGCCTGCAGAACAAAATTACTGCTTCTGTAAAACTCCCGTCCCCAACTAAAGGTGACGCCTCCAACTCGCTGCTCGGGGTGCATTGTAAAAATCGCATCTCGCATAGGCAAGCGTTTCGGTGATGAGGCACAGTGCTCAATACCGACCTGTAACAAATTGCCTTCGCTATAAGGTTTCCAATTATCATTCCCTGGCAGATATCGCTTATCTTTCCCTAGAGCGTTGCCGATACGCAGCACCAATGAGGCTCTTTCGAAGCTCATGTCGCCTGCTTTTGGTTTTAGCGCAGGCGCCAACAACAATAAACCTTCCACAAGATCAGGATGCTCTCCCGCAACCCGAAAAGCGACGTGCCCCCCGAACGACATTCCCATCAGTATAATCGGTCGACTTTCCGGGAGTTCAAGGCCTTGCAAAAATAAGGCGACATCATTTGAATAGACTTTGAAATCATCAACCAGGAGCTTTTCAGGCCGCGATGGTCGGGCGCGCTCCGAACCACCCTGACCGCGCAGATCAAACCCAATGACATGATATCCCCTAGACGCGATGTCTCCAACTTGCTCACCATACATATCCATCGTCGCCGTATAGCCTGGAATCATAACGACCGTGGCTTGTGCGGAGGCAGAATTCCCCGTTTGGCCATAGCGTAACTTTGTCCCATCTTCGCTCGCAAAGACCGCCCAGCTCCAATCATCTGGCATATCGGGGATGTGAAATGCCTCCACTTGAGCGCGGTAAGACGCGGAGACCTCATAGGGGTCATAGCCTTGTTCAGGCCATGCAAAAAAGCCAATTACAGCCAAGAGCAACCAACCGATCAAAACAAATAGAACCTGTTTCATTAACTGGCCCCCTTATATGCGTTTGTGGCTTTCCACACATCTGTTTGCGAGAGTTTTCGATGCCACATCGCTAAATTGGGAGCCGCTTTCCTCCACTCAATGTGTGAGGCACGGTAGTCAGCATAATCCAAACCACAGATGATTGCGATATTCCCATATGTCCAATCATTCCCAAGCCATTCATTTATTTTTTCAAGCGTAGCGATTGCGTTTCGTATGGCTTGCTCATGGCGGTTTATCATTTCATCCCAATGCAATTCCTTGGACCGCATGGTTTCGACTCGATAATTGTAAACCGCGTCGGAGAGTCCATCGCCCAGCGCGTGCTGCCAAAGTTGAATAAAACGTGTATGTCCGCGCTCAGGCAACAAAGATTCTGCACGGAGACTATCCAAATATTCGCAAATCACAGGGCTGTCGAAAAGAAACTGTCCCGGTTGCCACTCCAGGGCTGGAATTTTCCCAAGAGGATTATCGCCCGCTATATACCCACTGGTCCCATTTTTTTCTGGGTAAATTTCTTTTAATTTAATCTCCGATAATCGCGCTAATATCATTGCTTTGCGAGCGTAGGGTGAAATCGGATGGCAGATAAGTTTCATTACGCGTATATAGCTTGGAGCTATCAGAAAAATAGTTAAAAAAAGACGGGCCACTGCGTAAAACAGCGACCCGTCCAGTTATGGTGGGGCGGCACCAGACAAACTGTCTGTTGGCCTCCCACTGGTAAACGGTTTAAGCCGAGGGATTGGACCTTCATATTTTTCTTCAGTTACATCTCCAGAATCTTGCGTGTCCTGCACACCCATATCCCGCGTGTCTGGTGATGAGTCTGAAGCTGTCTCAATATCCACAATGGTAACGGTAGCTTTTCGGAACTTTGCTAGCGCCGTTTCATTCACGTCGGGTGCAGGGGCGGCAACGCCCGCCAGTTTCAAATCTTTACCACGCAATAGAATTAAATTTTGTCGTGCCATTAAGTCGGCCTCAGGGTCTAATTCAACAGTGAAAATTTGCCCTGGGGCTATGTCCTCTTTTTCAGACTCGAGTATTTCAACGCGATACTTTCCTTGCGGTAAATCATCGAAGGCATATTGACCAAAGCTTGTGGTAAATTGCGTGATATCCACATCACTTTCATCGGATGTGAGTCGTAGTTTTGCCCGCTCCACCCGCTTTTCACCTCTATCATATTGTCCGTTCCCGTTCTCGTCCTCATAGGCGAACCCTCGAATTTGTCCCCTCTGCACAATGGCTAAAGGAATATCAGTAATTTGCCCTTCGGAAATGGTTACACGGGTCGTGATGTCGGCGGACAAGTCATATCCAATCGGCAAACTCTTCGCATCAATTTGCACCTCATGTATGCCCGCTCTAACATTTTGGATTGTAAAGAACCCATCAGCACCAGACCGCAGTATCAAACGTGTACCCTTGACTTTGACAATCACACGCGGAATTCCCACTTCTGTCGCTTGGCGGACTCCATCTCTGTTTTTATCTAAGAAAACCTGACCTTTTAATATGCCACGTCCATCTTGCGTCTTTTTAATAGCCCGTCTCGGATTGAAATTGAAATTTCCATCCAGTTGAAGCCCGAGCCTTTGGTTGCCTCGCAAATCATTACGATACCCCAAACCAACAGATAAGTTTTTACCGATATTTAGACGCCGAGCCGCAGATATAGCCAAAAACTTATCGCTTCGGGAATTGCCGCGCGTTGACAAGCTTTGCAGTAATCCAAAGTTAGCATTCACAACATTTTTCTTGCCAAATAGTTCCCCCGAGTGGAATCCCGCGCTCAATCCGCCCCTTGCACTCCAATCCTTGCCATCCCAAACCCCGCTCAAGCTTGGCCCAATTGTCAAGCCCGCTTCTTTTGGCAAATTAAACCCAAACCCTGGCCGAGAGACTGTAACTGTGGCACTTTCGCGGTTGTCATCGTCATTGCGAATGGACTTCCCATATCGTGCACGAATAGTAAGCTGATTAAACTGCTTAAAGGCTTGTGCCTGCAAGTCTGTCGCGTCGATCTGGTTGATCGTGCCATCGATTAAACGAGTCTCTGTCTCCGAACGCGAAATCGCTCCAGACAAATTCAGGCCTGTATCGCCAATGCCTGTCGTGACGCTTACTGACGCATTTTTTTGTTCGGAGTCAGCCGTACCTGACTTCAAAACCCCCGTCTTCGCATATGCCGCCGCAACCCCCGCTGTAGGGTTTTTCAATATTCCAATATCTCGCTTTGGTAGGTAGGTTACGCTTGCGGTGATGTCCACCTGATCAGATCCCAACCGTCGAATGTCTAGCGGTAATTCCTCCTCATCAAAATCAGCCTCTGGGTTAATTTCCTCAGCGATTTCATCAGCCTGCGCTTCTGCATTCAAGTTAGACCGAAGGAATTCTGCGCCATCATACCCCGCCCGTAGGTTAAGATTGAAGTTTTCTCCTAATCTGCGCCTGATATCACCGCTGACACGGAAATCCACCGCAGCTTCACGGGAAGGTCCGTTGAACGCCCCAACCGCCACATCCGCATTCCATTGCCAATTTTTATCGCGATTTCCCCTACCCAGGCGGCCAGAAATTATCTCGAGAATCGCCTGTTGGTCTTTGGATAGGTTGTCATGTGAAACGGCGAGACCCGCTTCCCACCCTTTTAAATCGGCATACCTGACACCCGCAGCTAAGCCCCCATATACATTGCGGTTTTGATCGCCGCTAATTGACTTTACCCCTGTGAGCGGCAAGCCAGCTGCAACGGCAACACCACCAGACTTCAACGCATATCTGGCCGACACGCCTAAGATACGCCTCGAGTTGACCGAATCTAGCTCTCGATAATTCGCTGAATAATCTCCGATAGACCCGGACACGCCGTTCGTATGCGCAAAGTCAACAGACAACCAATCGGGTTGGAATTCCGCCGCATTGGAGGGTAAATCCGAAATTTCATACCTAATGCGCGAATTCACGCGTCCGACATGGGAGTCAAATTGGACCCGCGTCCCCGTATCTGGCGAGAGGCTGAAGTTGAGTTGCTCTGGTGTGAACGGAGCCCCTTTGGCCGCATCATCTATAGATTGAAGTGGTTTAATGGAGCCCGACAATCGATCATCCAATCGAATGTCTATACGGCCACTTCCCCCCTCAACATCAACGTGGGTCCCCGTCAAAGCTTCCACAGCAGAGACTGGAATCAATAGATTAGTTTGATCAATATATGTAATGTCTTTCGAAAGTCCCACAGGTTTTCCATTCGCGCTCACAAGGCCCGTTGAAAGATTCAGCATCATGGACACGCTATCCTGAATACGACGAATTTCGACAATCGACCCATTTCCAGACAGGACGACCGAATTTCCCAACGCCTCTGCAATTGGCACAATAGGTAAAAGCAAAACAGGTCCGATAGATTTGGGCTCAGGATTCACGGCTCCCAAAGGGATATCATCGACAAAGATATCAAACCCTGTCGCGACACGTAACCGTGGGTCAAGTTTGAACTTGAACTCATTGGAATCCGCGTCGAACCGCCCTGCCGCCCCAGCTAGAACAGCGATAGCATTAGGCGTGAGAATAAAATGCTCTGGCTCGACCTCTCCAAAATGATCAAGCTTTCCTAATGCGCGGCCATTCGCCTTTACAATCCCTGTCTCCGTATAGAGCTCCATAACCACGTTATCTTGGCTACGGCGCACGATTAGCGCTTTAGAGATATCATCATATTCCACATCATTTCCCAGACTTTGGAAAATGGGCAATGCATTTACATATAGATTACCGTCGGCCGTTCGATGTACTTCCGTGCTTTCAAGCGTTTCGCCGTCTAATTTGACAATAATCGTACTGTCAACTTCAGCAATTATCTTGGTGTTGACAGTTTTTACTGTCTCGACAGCCTCAACCTTATCTGGCGCTGGCTCCTCCGCAATTTCAACACTCGCCGTTTTAGTAACCTCTATCGCGGAAACATTATCTGCAGCCATAGCGAGACTGGATAAGCAAAGATAGAAAAGCGCAAAAACCCAACCAAATGCAAGGCCTTGAAGTCTAAATCTTCGTCCTAACACTCCGACAACTCCATTCGGACGCGGCAGTCAGGCTGTTCTGAACAAACAGTATTCTGTTGAACAGGCACAGGCGACCATCCACTCCGAACGGAGTTGTAGACGGAAACGGAAGGTGTGGGGGACGCCAGGTCAAAGCGAAACTGTTGTTTCAATTCGATTCGGCGTGAACCAAGGGTAACATCATCGACAATAAGCCGAGACATCATAGTTTCAGACGTAGAAGACGGATCTAGAGGGATTGCGCGTCGGCATTCACCAACAATCCACCAAACTCGTTTTTCATTCGTCTCAATTAGGAAAGCTGTGTCGCCCTCCATAATTTCAAGCATGACCGTGTCACTCGCCTCGTTATTCGAGGTCGATGACGCTGCACCACTTAACCCTAGGGCCAAGATTAGCAGTGATATGAGCGTAATTACTCTCATCAATCAGTCTAATTTTACCATTCACACCAAATCGCGGTCTTTTGCCGCTTATGTTGGCAGTGTAGAGAAAGAGAGTTGATATCAGGTTTAGACAGGATTCAGAAAGACCTCGAAAAACCCCTATTTCACTGATGAAAAGGTTAACGCGCCAATGATTTGATGCGGGAAACAGGTTGATTGCTCATGATAGTTACAGCCGAGCTTTTAGTTCACAGGCTAAGGGATATGAGAAGCCGAAAAAATCGCTTTAAAATGCTTTAAAACCAATGGTTTAAAAGCAAGCCTTTAGATAAAAATCAATATTTACAGAAATACCATAAACTTCAGTGTAGATAAGAAATCGCCATTAAAATACTGATAAACCACAGTAAATAACTATCCTCAATACCCTAGTTTACTCCCACTCAATTGTCCCCGGAGGCTTTGACGTCACATCATAAACCACCCTATTTACACCGCGTACCTCATTGATAATCCGTGTCGCTGTTTCCCCTAAGAACTCGTGGTTATAGGGGTAGTAATCCGCCGTCATTCCATCGGTTGACGTCACAGCCCGAAGCGCCAGAACAAAGTCATAGGTTCTGCTATCGCCCATTACGCCGACTGTCTGCACGGGAAGAAGGACCGCAAAAGCTTGCCAAATTTCATTGTAAAGCCCGTGCCTCTTAATCTGGTCTAAATAAACGGCATCCGCCTCTCGTAAAATATCAAGTCGAGGTTTTGTAATCTCACCTGGGCACCGGATAGCAAGACCCGGCCCAGGAAAAGGATGACGCTCTACGAAATCAGAATGTAAGCCCAACTCGCGGCCTAGCGCCCTCACCTCATCCTTAAATAATTCCCGAAGCGGCTCGACAAGCTCTAAGTCCATACGCTCAGGCAAACCGCCGACATTATGATGAGATTTAATCGTAACGGAGGGACCACCGTCAAAAGACACGGATTCAATTACGTCTGGATAGAGGGTTCCTTGCGCAAGAAACTTAGCGCCGCCGACTTTTTTTGCTTCGCGTTCAAAAATATCAATGAACGTTCCGCCAATGATTTTACGTTTCTTTTCTGGGTCCTTTACCCCCGTTAGCAGCGACAAAAACTGATCGCCAGCATCTACGTGAATAAGGTTGATATCGTAATGATCACGGAAGAGCGCCGTCACCTGATCGCTCTCGCCTTTCCGCATCATGCCCGTATCAACGTAAACACAGGTGAGCTGGTCACCAATGGCTTCGTGAATGAGAACTGCTGCGACAGAACTGTCAACACCCCCCGAAAGACCACAAATGACCTTACCGTCACCGACTTGGTCTCGAATGGCCTTAATCATCTCGTCCTTAAAGGACGCCATACTCCAATCACCCTTAAATCCCGCGATTTCATGGGTGAAGTTACGGAGCATCTTTGCTCCATTAGGCGTATGAACCACCTCGGGATGGAATTGCACACCGTAATATTTGCGAACTTCATCAGCAATCGCCGCATAAGGGGCATTGGGCGATACGCCAATCACTTCGAAACCTTCAGGAAGTTGACTGACGCGATCTCCATGGCTCATCCAGACCTCTTCGCGATTAGAAAGCCCCTCAAACAAAGGGCTTGTGCCAGAGGTGTCAACAAAAGCCCGTCCGAACTCCTGCTCGTCAGAACTTTCAACTGCGCCGCCAAGCTGCGCACACATCGTCTGCTGGCCGTAGCAAATCCCGAGAACGGGAAGGCCAGCGCCCCAAACGGCCTCATCGGCGCGCGGCGTTCCAATCCCCGTGACTGAGCTTGGCCCGCCGGATAAGATTATCGCTTTAGGGGAAAAACTCTTCAAAAATGCTGCGTCGACTTTGTTGAAAGGATGCACTTCAGAATAAACACCGCTTTCGCGAACTCGCCGCGCAATCAACTTAGTAACCTGCGAACCGAAATCAATTATCAGAAGTTTTTCGTGTTCTTTTACAATATCTTCTCGGGTATTATTCACGCAGATTTCTCCATCACGGCAAAGAAAAAGCCATCTGTATTTGTTGAGGCAGGTGTGAGTGTAAGGGTGCAACCATCCGCGGACCATGGCTTCGGCGTATCCACACCAAATCGTTCTTCCCAAACTTCGCCCGCGGAAAGTAATGTGAAATCCGATGTGCGCTCCAAAAATGCATAGACTTGCGCTTCGTTCTCGGCCGCCAGCATTGAGCAGGTAACGTAAAATAAAAATCCGCCTGGTTTCACAAAATCCTTGGCTTGATCCAGAACTTTGACCTGCTCAGCCATGCGTCGACCTAAAGCATCTTCAGTTAAGCGCCATTTTGCATCAGGTTTTCGGCGCCATGTCCCAACACCAGTACAGGGTGCATCGACCAAAACGCGATCAACCTTCCGTCTAAGGTGGTTCAAACTTTTAGCGGGCGGCGGAACGACCTTGATTATCGAAGCGCCAGCCCGTGTTGCGCGCTCATAGGTCGGCGCGAGACGGCGTTTATCAATATCGAAAGAATAAATTGCACCCTCATTCCCCATATCAGAAGCTAAAGCCAAAGACTTACCGCCGCCCCCCGCACAATAATCCAACAGAGTTTCGCCAGGCTTCGCAGCGACAAGAAGGCTCACAATCTGCGACCCTTCATCCTGAATTTCCAATTTTCCCGTCAAAAAATCTTCGTCGGATTGGACATTAGGATGGCGTCCAAAGCCTTCGACGGGGGGAAAGCGCATGCCTAAAGGTGAAATTACGGTTGGCGTTGCCGTATTCACCTCCAGCTGGTCACGCGTGGCTTTAATCGCATTTGCGCGGACATCTAATGGCGGACGCTCAGTCAGGGCCGCCCCTTCTGTGACGGCCTCTTCATCGAAATTGGTCTCAAATGCTGGCCAAAGCCAATCAGGCACATCAGCTCGGATATGATCTGGAGCATCTTCCAAATCGATTTGTCCCCTCAATTTCGAAATTTGGTCGTCAGTCAAAGGCGCGCCGAAGTGCCTATCGCCGTCGGTTTGCGCAAGAATTTCCTCAACGGTGATACCACCCGAAAAAACAACAGCCCCTAAAGCCAAGGCTCTGGGACTTTCATCATTCATACGAAACCCAATTGAATTTTTCCGCCGCAACGCATCCAGTACGATATTTCCTATGGCGGACCGATCTTTTGATCCCGCAAATCGATGGGATTTACCCCAATCGCGGAGCGCCATTGTTACAGGCGTGCGGCGCTCAATGATGTCCTCTAAGACTTCAGCCGCCGCCTGTATTCGTCCACCCAGCCGCATTAAGTCGGCATAGAGTAGTTAGGGGCTTCGCGGGCGATGTGAACGTCATGCACATGGCTTTCACGCAGCCCAGCCCCCGTGATTTTTACAAATTCAGCGTTTCTATGCAGGTCTTGGATAGTACGCGACCCAGTATAGCCCATTGTCGCGCGAATACCGCCTAACAGTTGATGCAGGATTGGCGCGACCGGACCCTTATAGGCAATTCTGCCCTCAATACCCTCCGGGACCAGCTTCATTGTGTCGTTCACTTCCTTCTGAAAATAGCGATCCGCAGAGCCCCTAGCCATGGCAGAAACCGACCCCATTCCACGATAAGATTTATAGCTACGCCCTTGATATAAAAAGACTTCTCCTGGCGTTTCTTCAGCGCCCGCCAAGAGCGAACCAACCATAGCGCACTCTGCACCCGCGGCGAGGGCCTTAGCCATATCGCCAGAGTATTTAATGCCACCATCTGCAATGACGGGAACACCGGCTTTCCTTGCAGCCCTGCAAGCATCCATAATAGCCGTAAGCTGCGGCACGCCTACACCCGCCACAATACGCGTGGTACATATGGACCCTGGCCCAATGCCAACTTTAATCGCGTCAGCGCCAGCTTCAATGAGCGCTATAGCGGCGGCTTCTGTCGCAATATTGCCCGCGATAATTTGCGCATCAGGGTAATTTTTCTTGACCCGTTTGACCTGTGCAATCACTTTGGAAGAATGGCCATGCGCCGTATCAATAACAACCGCATCAGCACCTGCCGAAATCAAAGCGATAGCGCGGTCATATCCCGCATCCCCGACAGTTGAGGCCGCAGCCACACGGAGACGCCCTTTACTATCCTTACAAGCATTTGGGTGACTTTCAGCCTTATCCATATCCTTGACGGTGATTAAGCCTTTGCATCGATATTCATCATCGACAACAATCAGGCGTTCAATACGGTGTTTATGTAGAAGGGCCCTCGCCTCTTTTTCGGTTGCGCCCGCTTTCACAGTCACGAGGTCGCGGGTCATCAAATCAGAGACTTTCTCATTTGGGTTGGTCGCAAATCTTACGTCCCGATTTGTGACTATCCCGACCAGTTTCCCGCCATCCTCAACGACTGGAATACCAGAGATATTGTGGTGCTGACCAAGTGCACGAATTTGCTTTAGGGTAGCCTCTGGGCCGATGGTAATGGGGTTGACTACCATGCCTGACTCATAGCGCTTAACTTTGCGAACCTCTTCGGCCTGTTCTTCAATAGAGAGATTTCGGTGAATCACGCCAATGCCGCCTGTCTGCGCCATAGCAATCGCCAAAGGCGCTTCGGTCACCGTATCCATGGCAGCAGAAACAAGCGGCACGTTAATATTAATGCCTTTTGTCAGCCGTGTTTTCAACGACGCGTCAGCAGGTAGAATGTCAGATGCCTTGGGTTGCAAAAGGACATCATCGAAGGTGAGGCCTTCTCGAATCTCCATGGGAGTCTCCATCTCTTTTGCAAGCGGCAGTTATCAGCCTTCATGCGGCGGTGCAAAGAGTTTCCTGCTTAAAAGGGCTCGCGCGCGCAATTAAGCGCAGTTATGGGTCTCGGCTTTGCAAATTAAGCGCTACGAGATAAATTTCAGGGCTCCCCTTGCGCGAACTCTTAGGTTTTGCGTGCTGAACTTTTTGAAAATTATGCTTCAAACGGTCGAGAAGCACCTTTTCCGCCCCTCCTTGAAAAACCTTTGTAACAAAATGCCCGCCAGGCCTTAAAGTCTGCATGGCAAACTCAGCTGCAGCTTCGACAAGTGCCACAGTTTTCAGATGGTCTGTTTGGCGATGCCCTGTCGTGTTGGCGGCTAGGTCTGACATTACTAGGTCGGGCTGAGCGCCGAGAAGTGTTTTTATTCGGCGCGGAGCTGTCTCGTCCATAAAATCAAACTGAATCAAATCAGCCCCGGGAACAGGATCGACGGGCAGCAAATCTATACCGACAACCTTATCAGCACCGCGTTTCATCGCAATCTGAACCCAGCCTCCAGGTGCGCAGCCGAGATCTACAACAAGCGAGCCTGCCTTCAGCAGTCCAAACCTATCATCCAGCTCTTCGAGCTTGAAAGCCGCGCGGGACCGATATCCTTTTTCTTTAGCTTTGCGGACGTAGGGATCATTGATCTGACGCTCAATCCAGAGTTTTGAAGAGATTTTACGACCACTGGCCGTTTTGACTTTTTTATGCATCATTCGGGTCGCGTCATCTTGCTCTGACTTAGACGTCACCCGCGAGCGTTTCGGACCTTCAGTTTTGGACCCTGTCATCTTACTGCGCGCAGGACGCTTTCTATGCCCCGGCGTTTTATTGGCCATGCGACGCCTCCACCTCAGGGGCAATATTTGTCGAAACCTTTAAACCCCTTGGGTTTTGCCCTTTCTGCATCAAGCCAATAAGCATGCCTTCGCGTAAGCCTCTATCAGCTACGCGGATCATTTTAGACGGCCAGTTCTCACACAACACGTCTATTATTGCGCAGCCGGCAACGAGGAGTTTGGCACGGTCATTGCCAATGCAAGGTTCTTTTGCCCTATCTTCAAATGTTCTCCCACCCATATCACGCGCCACGCTGAGGGCGTCCGCTGTCCGCAGCCAAAGACCATCAACCTTTGCGCGTTGATAAAAAGGCAGTTTCAAATGGATGCCTGCCAAAGAGGTGATCGTACCAGATGTCCCAATCAAGTGCCCTCTTCCTTGCTGGAACATATTTGTAAAACGTGTCTCGCAGCCCTGTTCGACAATTTTTTGACGCACGACAGCGCGAAGCTCGTCATACCAGACTTCTTTATCGTCAATCTCAGGCACCAATTCCGACAAGGTAACGACGCCAACAGGGAGAGAGGCCCACGCACTGATAGGTGGTCTGTGCAATCGCCGTTCGGTTTTCTCAGCCCCTAATTTTCTTATGTCCACCCATGAAAGTTCTGTGGAACCCCCGCCTATATCAATGACGAGCGCTACGTCCTTCGTCGGATCAACCAAGTTAACGCATCCCATTACGGCCAAGCGACTCTCTACGCGGGGACTGATGATTTCCAGACTCAGGCCCGTTTCCTCTTTAACACGCTTGAGAAAGGCTTCGCCGTTGCTCGCTCTGCGGCAGGCTTCCGTTGCAACCGAACGCCACCTTTTAACGCGCTTTACCTTCATCTTGCCAGCACAAACTTTCAAGGCCTCTACGGCCGCGTCCATGCTCTCTTCACTTAATGCACCTGTTGAAGCAAGCCCTTGCCCCAACCTAACCACCCGGCTGTAGCTATCTATAATTTTGAACGTGTCACCCGATTCCTTCGCAATGAGAAGTCGGCAATTGTTAGTCCCAAGGTCTATAGCCGCATACACACCAGATTGACGGCCCTTGCGGGACCCTCCTCCGCCGCTTCCGCGTTTATGTCTTGCCCGCCTCCCACGACTGCGCCCCTTTGGCGCAACGTTGCTGGAGCCGGCAGTATTCTCATCCGGCATGGTATGTCTTTCAATTTACCGCGGGTCGCAAATGATTGCGCGCTCGCACGGCTTCGTCGTAACCGTCGTAGGGCAGAAACCTGCCCCGCGTAAAGGCCTTTATCAGGACAGGATTCTAGTGGATATCAATGTGATCCGAAAATTGCGACCAGTCTGGCTCTGGCTGCAAATCTATCATCGCATCATGCTGGGACAAATAAACATTTCCGCTCAGTTTCTCTAAGAAGTCAGACCTGTAGAACCGCTCTCTCACAACGGACTGCATGGCAGAAAGGTGAAGTTTGGCATCAACGCTTTTCAGCCGCTTGTTAATTTCGGTAAGACTAGACAAAGCGCTGGCATCAATCCGGCTTACGCCCGTACACATGAGTATAAGATCGGTCATTTGGGGATGATCCGATACTATTTTTGCCACCCTATCTTCGAGGTAGCGCGCATTGGCATAGTAAAGGCTGTCATCGATACGAAGCGTCTTAACAGTTTCAAAGGTTTCGACAATGAAACGATCAGCATCCCGATAATGCTCTGTGCCCGTAAACCGACCAACCAAGGGCATGTGAGGAGTTAAACTCATTCTGATATGAAGGACCATTGCCAATACCACACCAACCAAAACGCCCCATTGCACGCCGAAAATCAGAACGGATAAGAATGTCGCGATTGCGGTAATACCGTCGGCCCGTGAATAGGTCCATGTTCGCCAGATACTGCGGAAGTCTAGTAAACTTAAACACGCCACAATTATCAATGCCGCCAAAACAGATAGCGGCAAATTATACAGGGCGGGCGTCAAAAAGAGAGCGGTAAGAGCCATGAATATTGCGACGAGCAAACCAACAAATGGCGTTTTTCCTCCAGCAGTAAAATTCACAGCAGAGCGGGACATCGACCCATTAATAGGATAGCCCCCCGTAAGCCCTGCCACCGCGTTAGAGGCCCCTATGCCCAGCAATTCTTTATTCGTGTCTACTCTACCTCGTTTACGTGACGCCAATTCTTGCGCCGTGGAAGTGCTGTCAACAAACGCAACAATGGCAATAACCAATGCGGGAACAAGTAAATTTTCATATTCGGGAACGGACAAATTTGGAAATGACAACGGCGGCAGGCCCGCGGGTACCTCCCCTACAATGGCTAACCCGCTCTCTCCACCAAAATCAAAAATCGCACTCAAACATACAAAAGCTACTATAATGACAATTGGCGCCATTCTCGCTATCAGCTTGGCCCATTTTGCACGAAGCCCAGACTTCACCAAAACATAAGGTAGCCCCTTACGAACGAGAAGAAATAGGGCTATCGCGACGGCCCCCGTTCCCACTGCGAGAACATTAACCTCCAAAAGCTGCGTTATTAGGCTTCCAATCATCCCAAACACTGTTTGAGACTCTACCTTAACCCCCAAAATATGTTTGGCTTGACTAAAAATGATGAGAAGGGCGGCCCCGGTAATATATGCAGAAACCACGGGCCGCGAGACAAAGTTCATTATAAACCCAGCTTTAAAAAACCCAGCAACAATTAGCATCCCGCCCGTCAAAAGCGCCAAGGCACCAGCACTTAGAATGCGGGTTTCAGGCGGAATCAAGGCTATTGTCGCGGCAGTCATAAGCGAAATAACGGCAGTGGGCCCGACGTTTAGATAATTTGACGAGCCAAGCAGGGCATAGGCGACAAGCGGAAATATCGAGGCATATATACCTATTTGCGGCGGTAATCCGGCGAGCAAAGCATAAGCCAAACATTGCGGCACAAGCAGGATTGTTACAATAATCGCGGCCAGAAAATCATCTGCGAAAATTTGACCATTGTAGTTTTTCAACCAGCTATATTGCGTTCCAAAAACGTTCCGCAAATTCATACAACATCCTTTAAGTCCTCAAAATTACTCCGTTTGATGACTTGCGTATTGGGTCAGGAGTGCCCGTATTTGCTCCAAGTTATACCCAGCGGCGGAGAGGGCGTCCATCACAGGTTCAACTCCCATGTGTTTGACATGCGCAAACGCCCAAAGCGATGCCGATCTCATACCCGATGCACAAAAGGCAACGATTGGGCGCGGCGCATTATTATAAGCCGTTACCGAGGCATCAATTAAACCTGGCGTAAGACCGTCAGACATTGGAATATGGAAATAATCGACCCTCATCGACATAGCTGACTGTTCTAGATCCCCTGATAGGGGCTGAATTGGCGATTCCATGTCTGGGCGATTATTGATGAAACTCATGACGCCTTGCTCAGATAAGGCTTGCATTTGCGCTTCAAGCAATTGCCCCGTAATAAAAACGTCACCTGGCAGTTCTTTCATGGCTACGCCAACATTGATTGGGCTAAATCTATAATTGCCTCGGATGTGATCCCGAAATGGGTGAATAATTTCGCACCTGGCGCAGACGCCCCAAAACTATCCATGCCGATAAATCCGCCACCCCGTCCGATTAAGCCATCCCATCCCTGCCGGATGCCAGCTTCGATCGCGATTTTGGGTAAGTCCTTGCCTGTCACAGATCGAATATACTTTTCATCTTGCTCTAGAAATAAATCCAAACAAGGCACGGAGACCACGCGGGCCGACACACCCTGAGCTTCTAATGCCTCTGCGGCATCCATAGCTAGATGCACCTCTGAACCACTTGCCAACAAAACAATGTCGTCTGCGCCCTTGCCTGCTCGAATAACATAGGCTCCCCGTTCGCACATGTTTTTGGAGGCATTGTCTCGCACTGCAGGTACACCTTGGCGGGTCAAAGCCATAATGGATGGCGCTGTTTTACATTCGAAAGCCAGCTCGTAACATTCTGCCACCTCCACGGCGTCCGCCGGACGATAGGTATAGCAATTTGGTATCGCTCGAAGGCTGGCAAGGTGTTCGACAGGCTGGTGAGTCGGTCCGTCCTCCCCAACACCGATTGAGTCATGAGTCGCGACATAAATTGTCCGAATCCCCATGAGCGCCGCCAGACGGACTGACGGACGACAATAATCCATAAAGACCATGAACAGGCCAGAGTAAGGTATCACACCGCCATGCAAAGCCATTCCATTCATCGCTGCGGCCATTCCATGTTCGCGGATACCGTAGTTCACATAACGGCCATCATAAGACTCCGCTTGGATTTCTTTTGAGGTGGCAGGCGTTTTAGTCTTGTTTGACCCTTCCAGATCAGCCGACCCAGACAAAACATCGCTGAGCAATTCCGTGAGCGGCGCGAGCGCCTTGTTTGAGGAGACGCGCGTGGCCAATGCAGGCTTCTCTTTCGCCACACTCTCCTTAAAACTCTGAAAAGCTTCTTTCCAACCAGACTCCAACTCCCCTGCCATAGCCCGAGTAAAATCAGTGCTTTGCGGATGAGCCTTCAACCGCTTGACCCAATCGGCCCGGGCCTCCGCGCCAGCCGCCGCGGGCTTTGCCCAATCCGCATATACATGTTTGGGGATTTCAAAAGGCGCGTGGTCCCAACCGCGAGCCTTGCGGGTTCCTGCGATTTCGTCATCCCCAAGCGGCGCGCCATGCGCCTTATTGAAGCCGGCTTTTGTCGGCGCGCCCTTCCCGATGGTCGTCTTGCACGCAATCAATGTAGGCTTGTCTGACGCCTTTGCTTTTCGGAGCGCAGTCGTAACAGCCTCGCGGTCATGCCCATCAATAGCAATTGTGTTCCAATTGGCTGACTTGAACCGCGCAATCTGATCCGTCGAGCTTGAAAGAGAGACGGGACCATCAATCGTAATATTATTGTCGTCCCAAAGCACAATAAGGCGGTTCAGCCGTAAGTGCCCGGCTAGACCAATAGCCTCTTGGCTTATGCCTTCCATCAAGCACCCGTCTCCCGCGATAACGTAAGTGTGGTGATCGACGATCTCGTCACCGAATCGAGCGTTAAGTTGACGTTCTGCCAATGCGAAGCCGACTGCGTTGGACAGACCTTGTCCTAGTGGACCCGTTGTTGTTTCAACGCCCGGAACATGTCCAAATTCCGGATGCCCTGCCGTGATAGACCCAAGCTGTCGGAAATTTTTGAGCTGGTCCATTGTGACAGCCTCATAGCCTGTCAAATGAAGAAGGCTGTAGATAAGCATAGACCCATGCCCAGCGGACAAGATAAATCTATCTCGGTCCGCCCAATCTGGTGCTTTAGGGTCAAATTTTAAAAATTGTGAGAACAATACGGTTGCAGCATCTGCCATTCCCATTGGCATTCCCGGGTGACCAGAGTTAGCCCGCTGGACGGCATCCATAGATAACGCTGCGATAGCATTCGACATATCGCGATGCTGCTCTGCGGTGAAGGTCAAATCGGTCATGTGTAGTCCTGAGGTATGGGGCGGCGACTCGTGTTTGTATGTAGATCGCGTATGACATAAAGTTAACAGTTTCACTAGCGAGCCAGCTCGGCTGTCCACAGGTCCTCAAGCAGAAATTACACCTTTTAATACAGCACAGTTGCGTGAGCTGACGAAAAGCGGTGGATTTTGGCGGCTTACTACGGCAAACCCCAAATTAAGAAACCTATGAGTCTGATCATGATGAAAGCCCGCAACGTACTCGACCTTATTGGGAACACGCCTCTCCTATACCTGAAGGACGCTTCGGAAATGACAGGGTGTGAGATTTACGGAAAGGCTGAGTTTTTAAATCCCGGCCAATCTGTAAAAGATCGTGCCGCATTATCTATCATTCGGGCCGCCGAAAAATCTGGCGCGTTAAAGCCTGGCGGCATTGTCGTCGAAGGGACCGCGGGCAACACGGGTATTGGTCTTGCCATGGTTTGTTCTGCACTGGGCTATCGCTGTAAAATCGTGATGCCGCGAACCCAGAGTCAGGAAAAAAAGGACGCCGTTAAACTCCTTGGGGCAGAGCTGATAGAAGTTGACGCCAAACCTTACTCCGACCCAGGCAATTATATTCACGTGTCGGAACGCCTCGCCCAAGAGTTAAACGAAAACTCTCCCAATGCAGCCATATGGGCTAACCAATTCGATAATACGGCAAATAGAGACGCCCACGTCAACACAACAGGTCCAGAAATTTGGGAACAAACAGAGGGTAAAGTCGACGGCTTTATCTGCGCAGTGGGATCAGGCGGAACTTTGGGCGGCGTTTCGCTCGCCTTGAAAGCAAAAAATCCAGACATCCAAATAGGACTAGCGGATCCATTCGGGTCGAAAATGTTCGCCTATTACGAACGCGGCGAATTAGAGAGCACGGGTAACTCTATCACAGAAGGCATCGGCCAAGGCCGCATCACAGCAAACCTACAGGATATAACCGTGGATCGTCAGTACCAAATTTCCGATACGGACGCCTTACAAGTCATATTTGAACTCAACCAGCTAGAAGGTATATGCTTGGGAGGTTCTTCGGGTATCAATGTTGCGGGCGCAATTCAAATGGCGCGAGACATGGGTCCGGGACACACAATCGTCACTATCCTGTGTGACTATGGGCAACGATATCAATCAAAAGTCTACAATCCTGATTTCTTGCGAGAGCGAAATCTGCCCGTTCCAAATTGGCTATGCTGAACTCATGAAAAAAGACAGGAAGCTCGCGACTAAATTCACCCATATGGGTCGTCCCACTGCTGGACTTGGCACCTCTGTGAGCCACCCCGTTACGCGGGCATCAACACTATTGTTTGAAAAAGCAGAAGACCTATATCGTAATGATATCCGCGGTTATGGCCGGCACGGAACGGCTGTTCATGACGCCCTTGCTGACCTGTTTACAGAATTGGAGGGAGGCTTTGGCACCCTTTTATACCCCTCTGGTCTGGCAGCCTTGACGGGGCCAATCCTATCAGTCGTATCGCCAGGCGACCATATTCTCCTTTCCGATTCTGCCTATGGACCCACGCGGAGTTTTTGCGAAACATTTCTGAAAAAAATAGGCGTAGAAACGACATATTTTGACCCTCGCATTGGGGCAAGTATCAAGAATGAAATTAAGGCAAACACGACGCTCATCCTTTTGGAAAGTCCCGGTTCTTTAACTTTTGAAGTTCACGATATCCCTGCGATTACAAAGGTCGCCAAAGCGAAAAAAATTACGACACTTATTGATAATACGTGGTCAGCTGGAATCACGCTATCACCACTCAAGTTGGGCGTGGATATTTCCGTGCATGCGGCTACCAAATATTTTGGTGGACATAGCGATGTGATGTATGGCGCCGCGGTTTTCGCAGACAAGACGCGTTTCTTGAAAGCCCAAAAGACAGCGAAACAGCTTGGAAACGCAAGCTCGCCAGATGATGCTTATCAAATTCTTCGAGGATTTAGAACGGTTATACCTCGGTTCCGCCAGCAGGAGGCGACTTCTTTGGCTTTGGCCGAATGGCTGATGACGCGAGATGAAGTACAACAGGTGCTACATCCCGCTGTCTTGGGTCATCCCGACCACGCCCTCTGGAAGCGCGACTTTACGGGAGGCGGGTGTATTTTTTCAGTCGTATTAAAACCATTGACTGACACCGATGTCTTGAAATTTGTCAATGCGCTCAATTTATTTGGGATTGGCTATTCTTACGGCGGATTTGAAAGTCTTGCAATACACTGCGACCCACAGCTTCGCCGATATCTTGCCAAAACTTTGCCTGGTCCTCTGGTTCGTTTTGCATGTGGCCTCGAAGACCCATCAGACTTAAAAGCAGATATAGAACAAGCTCTTGCAACGGTTTTTTAGGCTTCTAAACTTCTTATTATACGGCTTATTGCTCTGGGCGGTTGTCGCACTAGGATCATGCGCGCCTGCGCGGACAATATTGAAGCAAGCTGACCTCACCCCAACTTCATATGCCCCGGCTAAATTGGACAATGTCAGCGCAAGCTACGCGGCATTAGAAGCGGCAATCTACGGACGCTTTACACCGCCACAAAAATTCGATCTGCTATCCGCCGACATTATCAAAACAGATTGGTTGGACGGAAAAGCCTCCGTAGAAAAACGCGTCTACTCCATATCTCACGGACAAACACCTCAAAATCTCGACGTCATATTTGTGTTACCCAATGGCTATCCCGATGCCCCTCTAATCATCTCTCAAAATTTCACATCCATAGACGGCGTCATCGCAAAAAATGGTGTTTCGGCGCTGACTGACGAGAACGTCAAGATGGGGTTTCTTGGGTCCATTTTTAAATTTTTCTTTGGAAGGTATATCGTTGAGCCGCCACTAGAAGACATTTTAGACCGAGGGTACGGCTTTATCGCAATGCATCCACCTGACTATATCGCGGATAGAGCACAGCTTGGATCAGAGCAGCTTGATAATATATTTGGAAACATGGAGAACAGACCGGGCGTCCTGACGGTTTGGGCCTCTCTTACAACGGCGCTTGGCGACCAACTAAAAGCCGAGAACCCGAGCCGCCTGTTGATAGCCTACGGACATAGCAGATATGGCAAAACCGCCCTACTCGCGGCGGCCTACGGCACATCTATTGATGGCGCCATTGCCCATCAATCAGGCACGGCGGGCGCGTCGCTCATGCGCGATGAAACTGGCGAAAGTATAAAAGACGTTGTGAGCGCGTACCCCCATTGGCTCACCCCAATAGCATCTAGTTTTGCGGAAAACCCGAAATCCCTCCCCAGCGATGCGCACGCGCTTTTGGCGTACATATCCCCCAAGCCAATCTTGCTGGGGAATGCGCGGCGCGATGTCTGGTCTGATCCCGAGGGCGCTTATCAGGCCGCCAAATGGGCCTCTCAGAACACGCGACAAGTTTTCTCGGCCACACGACTCGATGACTTTAAGCCCAAGGATGACATTGCGATATGGACGCGTCCCGGCACGCACGGCGTCGTAAAAGAGGATTGGCCGGCGTTCCTTGAGTTTTTGGACGCCCACTTCAAATAATTGGAAATTTTGGAGCTAGTAGAGGCCCCAAATATGACAGGGCTCATAGTCTTTTGTGGGCGACATCGGAGGCGTGCTGCCTATGTTAAATGTGCAGTAAAGCGCTTATCAGTTTAAGCTGTTAAATTGGAGAGTGGCAGACCCATCAGGACTCGAACCTGAAACCTGCCGCTTAGAAGGCGGCTGCTCTATCCAGTTGAGCTATAGGTCCCCAAATTTACCTCAATGCGTCCAAGGTAGTTTCCGGTCAAAGTCGAAATTCTCAGCGTAGGACCGTGAAATTCGTTTTGAGCGCGGACGATCAATGACGCGGTAAGGAATATCATTGGCCTTTGCATATGAGACAGCAGCCTCTTTAGAGTCAAACCTCATCTCTAGCTGGCCACGCGTGTCAACGCTACGCGTATTTCCCGTAAGCGGATCGATAAGGCGAGGCTTAGTTGATTGAAAATCAATCATCCAGACCCCAGCCGTAGCGTTACCGGATGTCATCGCAGAAGGTTGTGCTTGATATATCTTTGCGTACATAGGGGGGCGATAGCGCTGGATCGCCCAAGGGTCAATCCAACGAATGCTTAGATATTCTTATGAAATGCAGAATTTAGTCGAGATTTCACATCTGAAAGCGCCGCGGCCCTACCCTGTTGCAAAGCCGTCGGTGCTTTCTGCCCCCGCAACCTTTCTCTCACCTGAGCGGCTAGGTCGCTGATCGGCTGCGCCGTAGATCCAGGCTGCATCTCCCTTACACCCTTCGCCTGAGGCCGGTGCGCCGCCGGGGCCGCCGATGGCGGAGTTTTCCGCAAGCTCTGCCTGGCGTCATGAACTACGGATACCTGCGGCCTAGATGCAGCCCTTCCATTCCCCTGGAAACTGCGCGCCCGCCATCTATCGAAAACTTTTGCCATCAATTCTGGTGTCGCGATATCCTTTTTCCATAAATCCGTAAATTGCGCACTAGAACTATGCGGGCGATATTCTTCAGCGAGCGTGTTCAAAATTACTCGCATCGGAAGGTTTACTGACTCACCAAACACCATGGTTTCAGCTGTACCAAGCGAAGGTAAGAAGGAGAGCAATTCAGCCGCCCCATCCGGAACGGCGGCACGTACAAAATTTTGATCCATCTCATTTGACAGACGCATTGAAAAAATCGTCGAACATTGAGAAAGTGTGGACGGCTCTAGCTCAGAGGGTCGCTGAGAAATAATCCCAAGCGAGACTCCATATTTTCGACCTTCTTTAGCGATACGGCCAATAATTCGGCGGGTGGAATGAAACCCTAAGCTTTTATCTCGCGGGATATATCTATGTGCTTCTTCGCAGACTAATAAAATTGGCAATTTGCGCTCAGACCAGGTGGCAAGCTCAAATGCAAGACGGCTCACAACTGAAACCACAATATTTAAAGCTTCTGAGGGAATTCCAGAAAAATCGAGGCAAGAAATTGGCTTACCGTTCACGGGTAGCCGGAAAATACGCCCAACAATATCTTCGATAGGCCGCGGTGACGCCTGATTTTTAAAGATAAATTTATAACGCGGATCCGCAATAAGCGTCGCTATGCGCCGGTTAAGACGTTTATAGGGCGCAAGATTGTTGGAATTGTCTAGCTTTCCCATCTCATGTTCAATCAACTTACTCACATCGCGAATACGGTAAGGGACAGGACTATCGAGACTAATGTGGGTTGCGCGTTGAAGCTCCGCTTCTATGTCATCAATCTTGACCTGGGTGCTCAAATTTCCGGTTTGCAGAGATCGGTCGTAAAGACGCTTCGCCTTTAGCAAGAGATCATGCAAAATTTCGGTCTCTTCCCGAGCCTGATCTTCGATTTCGGAACACAGCAGCTCACAGGTCTCGACAAAGTCAAACATCCATAGAGGTAAATCCAAAGACTCTTGGTCGATAACCTCAGCGCGATCCCCGAAACTCTTAGAATATTCATTATGGGGATCGAATAGAACAACATGCCCCATAGGGTTTTCATTCAAAATAGCTTGTAGAACCAAGGCAACTGTACAGGATTTCCCGGAGCCTGTAGAACCAATAATCGCAAAGTGTTTCGACAATAAATCGTCGACTCGAACTTTCGCGACAATCGAGTTATCCTGTTGAAGACGCCCAACCTCAATGCATGTCTCATTTTCACGGTTGAAAATGAGGGTCAGCTCTTGGGGTGACATGTTATAAACCGCTTCGCCCAAGACAGGAAATGAGCGAACGCCGCGGAAGAACTTTGTCGTCCTGGTCGTCTCATTGGTCGTTATTTCACCCAGAATATTGAGCTGAGCCAAACAGCCATCCGACATACCCTCCTCGTCCGCAGCGCCGATTTTCAAAGATGAGACCATAGCAACCACGATAGATTGAGCCGTGATAATCTTCAGGATTGTGCCAATTTGTGCGAGTTGAAGCTGATTATTACGAATAAGCGACTTATTGACCGTAATCGTCGCAACAGAAGACCCAACAGTTCTGATTCGACCAATTTCAACCTGCTTATATGGCTTCGCCTGCGGCGATACGGCAGCAAGATTTTTGGCATTAGGAGCAATATTCATAGAGTCTCTTCCGGGATGCTTCGACACGCGTTTAGCACTAAGGCCTTAGCAAAGCCTTACATTCTAAAGAATTTAGGAAGAAACCGTGGTCGGGGCGGCAAGATTCGAACTTGCGACCCCCTGTTCCCAAAACAGGTGCGCTACCAGGCTGCGCTACGCCCCGATCACGGTGGAGGGCTACTTACCGCGAACAACGTAAAAGGCAAGTATAGAAACTGAAGAAACTCAGTTGCCGAAGAAGGGATGCTTGACCGTATCGCCTGGACGAATGCCCCGCGCCTTGGACTCACCGCCCTTTAATTCTACGACGGCGGCTACAACAGCCTCAGATGAACTACTCCGTAATGTGTACGGCTGATGGCTATGCTCAATTTTCAAAATTTTCCCATTTGACCGGACGAAAAGAATATCTAGAGGGATGGAAGTGTTCTTCATCCAGATTGTCGCGACTTTGGGCTCTTCGAATTCAAAAATCATCCCCGTATCCGCGACCATAGTTTCGCGGAACATCATCCCGCGGGCCTGCTGATCTAAGGTCTTGGCTTCCTCCACTAAAAACTCATGCGTCCCATCCTTTGTCACAATGCTCAGGGGCTTGGGTTCACCAAAATCAACCACGTCGTTTTTAGACGTTTGCGCGAAAGCGGGCGACGCTAGCAAAGCAAAGACGATAGACATTGAGACAAGTGTTTTCATGCCGTTCTCATACAAGCTGAACACTGGCGATGTAAATTGAAAATCGAGGAAGAAAGCAGCCTGTCGGCCTGAGCAGCTGAATGGCAGTCCCTAGGGGAATCGAACCCCTCTTTCCAGGTTGAAAACCTGGCGTCCTAACCGATAGACGAAGGGACCGCATCAGTCAGTGTGGAGCGCGATATATAGGCGGCTTTCAAAGCATGCAAGTGGCTTTCGTGCAAAATATCAGTCTAAAACAGGCGCGAGGTCCTGAAGATGTAAATCTATGCTTGAGCGTCCTTGCCAAACATTCGTCTTTAGCTGCCCGACCGCATGAAAACGCTTTGACCCTGCAGTCAGCAAGGCCTCATCTAAACCTGATTCGTTGGCGCGAAAACATATACCACTGATAGACCCGCCGTCTGCGCCAGAGAGAGTGAACCGCACATGGTCGCCTTTCGTGCGCTTAGCAAAGGAAACCGAGACATCAGAGATAGCAAACACAGGCTGAGGATTCCCCGCGCCATAGGGCGAAACGCTCTCTATGGTTTCCATCAAATCCGGCTTGATCGCGGAAAGGGATAAAACAAAATCCAATTTCGTTGAGTCATTTCGCAAAGCCAACTCAACTTTCTTTGACAGACTTTGCCGCGTAAACCTTTGAAATTCCTCAATTCGTTCGGGGTGCATAGTCAAACCGCCCGCCATTTCATGCCCGCCGCCAGACAAAAGCAAGCCCTGTGCTTTGGCGGCCGACAATGCCCCGCCTAGGTCGACACCAGATATAGACCGACCAGACCCTTTTGCCATAGGCAAGGCCGCACCCGCGTCTATACCAATTACTATAGCCGGCCGCCGAAAACGGTCTTTCAATCGGCCAGCCACGATCCCTATAATTCCGGGATGCCAATCAGGCATAGATACGATTATAACGGGGTCATTGGCCTGTGATTGGGCCGCATCGAGCGCCTCAGACAATATTTTATCCTGCATCTTTCGGCGTTCTTGATTCACCCTATCCAATTCCGCCGCATGCGCATAAGCCGTTTGCGCATTTTCTGTCGAGAGTAATTCTGCCCCCATATCTGCACGGCCAATCCGGCCGCCCGCATTTATCCGCGGACCCAAAACAAACCCCGCGTGATAGGTCGTAAAGGGCGGATCAGCCTGCGCAACATCGGCTAGGGCTTTTACCCCGATATTCTGATTGGCCGAGAGGACTTTTAATCCCTGCCGCACAATTGCGCGGTTAACCCCGCGCAAAGGAACCACATCACAAATCGTGCCCAAAGCCGTAAGGCCCAATAGACTTTTCAAATCAAGCTTAGGCGCTATGCCCCGTCCACGCGCCTCTCTTTGCAAAGCGACCAGCAGCATAAAGGTAACACCCGCCGCCGCCAAATGTCCCTGCCCTGAGCTGTCATCCTGCCTATTAGGGTTCACGACCGCCAATGCAGGTGGTGGCGCATGGCCCATCAAATGATGATCAACCACAATGACGGGCAACCCAATCTCATCCGCATGAATTAAAGCTTCATGCGCTGCCGCCCCGCAATCCAAAGTGACGACCAAGTCAATGGACTCCGCCTTCAACTGGTCGAACGCTGCTTTGGAGGGCCCGTAACCCTCTTTCACGCGATCCGGCACATAAAGCCCAAATTCAAACCCGAGCGCCCGCCCCCATCGAATGAGCTGCGCCGCGGACGTCCCGCCATCAACATCATAATCAGAGAATAGGGTGATGCGCTTACCCGCGGAAATATACTCGAGAATAAGCGAAGCGGCTTTGTCCAAGTCAGCTAAATCCGACGGGTTAGGCAGACTATTTTTAAGGGAAGGCGACAAAAATGTTTCAACATCGCCCGGGTCAACACCCCGACCAGACAATAGAGCGGCCTGCAGTAGAGGCAGGCCTGTATCCCTAGCATATTGTTCTAACTCGTCTGGATTATGCCGATAAGTCCATTGCCGCCCGCGAATAGAATGCGTCACACCAAGGCAGGATTTATCGTTCATTCGGCCGCGACCGCGTCCGATTGCATTAGGGATTTTAGGTTTCTGGCGGCCTGCCGGATACGCTGCTCATTTTCAACGAGCGCCATACGGACATAACCTTCCCCATTTTCACCAAATCCAACACCAGGGGACACAGCGACCCCCGCCTCTTTCATCAGTAATTTTGAAAATTCTACTGAACCTAGATTAGCAAATTTTGGCGGAAGCGGAGCCCACGCAAACATAGAGGCATCTGGAGGCGGCACGTCCCACCCTGCCCGCGCAAAGCTTTCAACCAAGACATCGCGGCGCTTTCGATAAATTTCACGGGCCTCTTCCACACACTCCTGTGGGCCGTCCAGGGCAGCGCAGGCCGCAACCTGAATCGGCGTAAATGCCCCATAATCCAAATAAGATTTAACTCGCGTAAGCGCGGCTATTAGGCGGCGATTTCCCACCGCAAAACCCATGCGCCAACCGGCCATGGAATATGTCTTCGACAGGGAGATGGTCTCAATCGCCATAATTTCTTCAGGGTCGATAAATTCAAAAATAGACGGCGGGGCCTCACCAAAATAAATTTCCGAATAAGCCAAGTCAGACAACAAAATAATATCGTGGGCCTTAACAATCGCGACAATCTCATCATAAAAAGCGCGCTCTGCCGTCATCCCCGTTGGATTTGAGGGAAAGCAAACGACAATCGCCATGGGTGGTTTTTCGGCAATTTCGAGGGCGGCTTTGACGCCCGCTAAATACTCATCAGCCGTGATGGCTGGTATTCCCTGAATTTTTGCGCCTGCAATAACGAATCCATAAGCATGGAGCGGGTAAGAGGGATCGGGCGCATAGATGACGTCCCCTGGCGCGGTAATCGCCTGAGCCAGGTTAGCAAATCCCTCTTTCGACCCAAGTGTCGCAATAACTTGGTCTTCCGGATCAAGCCGAACATCAAAGCGGCGCTCATAGTACCGCGAGCAAGCTTGCCGCAAACCCTTTATACCCCGGGAGGCCGAATAGCCGGTCACGCGGGGCTTTTGAACAGTCTCGACCAGCTTATTTATGACGTGTTGAGGCGTTGGCAAATCGGGATTCCCGAACCCAAAATCGATTATATCTTGCCCATCGGCGCGAAGCTGGGCTTTTAGCTTATTAACTTCCGCGAAGACATAGGGCGGGAGGCGCTTAATTCGGTAGAATTCATCTGTTGGGATTTCTGGATTTGTTTGCATGACGGTCCGTCCTGTCCCCTTTTAACGGCGAGGTCTGTAATCTGGGAAGCCCTGCACGGGGCCGGACGCGGGGTCGTCAGCTTTGTAGGCGTGAACCTTAGCCTTCAAAGCCTCATACCGAAGCTGATCATCCGCTGTTGTAAAACCCTCCTCCACGCCGTCAGGCCGAGGCGCATCTCGTAAAGCTTGGATAGTTCTCACATCTTGGTCCCATTGCTCGGCGGTCCGAACATCCGTTGGGGCTTCAGGTGCTTCCGCCACCCTTGGATAACTCTTATCTATGTTCGCAGCATCTACGCTAAACTCAGGTGTTTTGATGAAGTCTAATTTCGGCATAGAGACGGTTTGACACGCTGCCAAAATCAACGCGGCCCCCATCGCAATTCCGATTCGTTTTATAACCACTTCATTTTTCATGACTCTCATATGCGCCAAAAGTGGCCAGCGGTCATCCTAATTATCACTCATAATTCATATGACCCTAAGGAAAGACACCAACGTGTTGCAAGCCCAAGGTTTCATCCCAGCCCTGTGTGGCATTGTAATTTTGAATCGCTTGGCCAGAGCTGCCCTTGGTCAAATTATCAATAACGGAAACAATGACTGCCGAATTCGCCACTCTGTCAGCAAAAATGCCGATTTGGCAATGATTGCTGCCGCGCACATGTCTGGTTTGCGGAACTTGACCTTCTTCTAAAAGATGGACGAAGGCTTCGTTTGCATAGATCGAAGTATAGTGTTTGCGTAAGGCCGCGACACTTACACCGTCTTTAAGAACAACATGGCACGTCGCTATCATCCCGCGGTTCATAGGTAACAAATGCGGCGTAAAGCGCACATTCACAGACTTTCCGGCAAAATCTCTTATTGCCTGATCCATTTCGGGGGCATGACGATGCGAGCCAATACCGTAGGCTTGCGCGCCATCTGTCGTCTCCGAATAGGCAAAAGCCAAAGCCGCTTTTCGACCCGCTCCCGTAACGCCAGATTTGGCATCAATAATAATATGATTGGCTTCAATCAAATCTGCCTTAAGGGCAGGCAAGAGCGCCAGCATCGAACTTGTCGGATAACACCCGGGACAGGCCACAAGCTTTGCCCCTTTTAATTTGTCCCGGGAAAATTCAGTCAAACCGTATACTCGTGACTCCAAAAAGCCCTCAAATTCATGAGGTCGTCCGTAGGTCTTCGCGTAAAGCTCAGGGTCGGAAAGCCGGAAGTCAGCCGATAAATCGATAACAGTCTCAACCTTATCGTAAATCTTCGCAATGGTCTCTTGGCTTGCGCCATGTGGCAGACAAGCAAAGACAACATCTACCGCGCTCCAGTCGACCTCATTAACAGTTGTCAAGGGCGGTAAGTCCTGCCCCGCAAAGTTACGGAACACATCGGAATAGGCCTCCCCCGCGCGGCTATAGGCCGTCATCGCTGTCAGCTCTAATTTAGGATGACCTAATATCAGGCGCACAGCTTCCGCACCTGTATATCCTGAAGCTCCGAGTACGGCTGCGTGTTTCATCTGTTCTCATCTCACAAAAAAGGCGCCTCGGTTGTCCGAAGCGCCTAATACATAGACCAAAATAGTCTGTAATGTTTTAACGCTTAGAGAACTGGAAGCTCTTACGGGCTTTTGCGCGGCCATATTTCTTACGTTCCACAACACGCGAGTCGCGCGTGATAAAGCCTGCGGCTTTTAGCGGAGCCCGCAAAGCTGGCTCATAATATGTCAGCGCCTTGGTAATCCCGTGGCGAACAGCGCCGGCTTGGCCGGATAGTCCGCCGCCTTTTACCGTTGCCATGACGTCATATGAGTCAACACGGTCAGCCACTTGGAAAGCTTGGGCAATAATCAGTCGTAGGACAGGACGTGCGAAGTAAACTTCTTGGTCGCGACCATTTACAACAATCTTACCATTCCCTGGCTTAATCCAAACACGGGCGATAGAATTCTTACGCTTACCTGTCGCATAGGAGCGGCCTAGCTGGTCAATCTTTGGCTCAGGCAAAGTTGCTGGGTCAACAGCCACGGCATCTACGCCAGCGCCAGCAGTTCCATCAACAACGTCTTTAAGGTCTGCGAGAGACTGTGCAGTATTTGTATCGGACATGGTCTAACCCCGCTTCACGTTTTTTTCGGACATTGATTTAAAATCAATGACCTCAGGATTTTGAGCGGCGTGCTCATGCTCTGCGCCAGCATAAACGCGTAGGTTTGAGAGTTGCTTGCGCGCCAAAGGGCTCTCTTTTGGCAACATACGCTGGACAGCTTTACGCATAACGCGATCAGGGAAACGGCCATCGAGAACTTTGGCAGCTGTTGTTTCCTTTAGCCCACCCGCGTAGCCAGTGTGACGATAATAAACTTTGTCAGAACGCTTATTGCCTGTGAAGTGAACCTTATCTGCATTAATGATGATGACATTATCGCCGCAGTCGATGTGGGGCGTATAATCGGGGCGATGCTTCCCGCGAAGGCGCATGGCAACAAATGTTGCCAAACGACCAACGACAACATCTTCCGCATCGACGAGAATCCATTTTTTCTCGATGTCTGCGGTTTTCAGAAACTTAGTCGTTTTCATGTTAAACCTTAAAGTAAGTCGAATTGGCCAAACCAGCCAAATCTGCGATGGCGCTACTTACGCAACCCGCGAATGTCCGTCAATACGCTAAATGAGGAACCTTGGCCAAAAAATACAATGAAAACAGTATCTTAAAATTTAGGTATTATTTTACCGTATATCTTGAGCGCCAAATCACCCCCAGCGCCGCCAAGAATACTAATATCGAAGAAAACTGATGTAAAAGCGACAAGTTTAGGGGTGCCGCCGCTAATAATGTCCAAATGCCAAGACCGACTTGCCACAATAATAAGCCGCTTAGTACGACCATCGCGGGACGGACCGACTTACTTTTTCGCAAAGACATCCCGACCCAGAGTGCCACAATCAAAACGATGTAGGCTAAGGTCCTGTGGTTAAACTGTATCGCAGCCGGGTTTTCAAATATGTTTCGCCAGAACGGGGCCTGGATGCCATAACCTTGAGGAATAAAATCACCATCCATCAATGGCCATTCGTTATAGGTTTTACCAGAATTCGTGCCCGCCATAAAAGCTCCGCCAATGATCTGTAAAAAGATTAGCCCTGCAAGTAAATGGGCTCGCCCCCTCCCATATTGGAATTTAGCCACGTCCCAAGCTGCGCGTTGCCGTTTATAAAGCCAGTAGAGAGACCCCAAAATAATAAATGCCATACCGAGATGTGTTGCGAGGCGATATTGACTCACGCTCACTCTACCCCCCTGCAAACCGCTGTAGACCATCCACCATCCAATGACCCCCTGCAGTCCAATCAGGCACGCGATTATGAAGAACTTCCAGCGATGTCCCTTGGCCAAACGCCCCTGCTTCAAGAACCAAAAATAAGGTAGGATAAATGCTAGTCCAATTACTCGCCCGAGTTGACGGTGTCCCCACTCCCAAAAATAAATGAATTTAAACCCTGCTAAATCCATATCTGGGTGCTCCGCCTCGAATTCTGGAATTTGTTTATATTTCTCAAATTCGGCCATCCAAGCCTCTGTTGAAAGCGGCGGTAGCGCCCCTCTTATCGGGGCCCATTCGGTGATGGATAGTCCTGAGTTCGTCAACCGCGTTGCCCCGCCGACGACAATCATCGCAGCAACCAAAGCCATCATCAAAAGGAGCCAAAGTTCTACCGAACGCGAACGAGTTTCAGTCATGCGAGCCCCTTAGCGCGCACCGCGCCCAAGTCGATGCGACAAATTGCTTGCTGAAGGCGGAAATTCAAGATGGTCGGAGTAGCAGGATTCGAACCTGCGACCCCACGCCCCCCAGGCGTGTGCGCTACCGGACTGCGCCATACTCCGCCGTCCACCTTGAATGGCGGGCTATAGAAAAAAGGGGTAAGCCGCGCAAGAGATGTTTGCGCCACAATACCACTAGTCAACATGTCCTGCTTTTCTGAAATCAGATAACTTGTTTTTCATCGCCTCCAATTTCCGCAACGCCTCTTCGAGTGCCGACGTGTCGACGGACGCAGGCATGGGTGCAGGTGCAGGTGCAGGTGCAGGTGCAGGTGCAGGTTTCGGTAAAGGCGGAGGAGATGCAATCACCATTTGAGCAGGCACTTTTTCCGGAAGTTCGACAGAAGTCTCGGCAGGTTTAATACGCTTGGGAAGCAAATCTATCTTGGCAACCGGTGTTTCTTCAACCGATTTACTCAACGATCGGCCAAGCTCTATGACTCTGGATGCCCCTTTCTTTTGGATAAGCTTCTGAACATCTTTTATCGGGTGTTTTTCGTCGTGAAGGAGTTTCTTAATACCACGAATGAACTCAATGTCTTCGGGACGATAAAAGCGGCGGCCTCCTCCTCTCTTAATCGGTTTAATATGAGAAAACTTAGACTCCCAAAAACGCAGCACATGCGGTTGAAGACCAAGTTCCTCACCAGCCTCGCTTATGGTTCTAAACGCCCGTGTTGTTTTCGCCTGGCTCATCTTTTCCTATATCATTCGCCGTCCGAACCTATCGGATACGAATCACATGCTATCACGATTTAGGTAATAATGCCGAGTCTACCCGTTCTCGCAGCACTTGAGACGGTTTAAAGACTAATACACGGCGTGACGTTATCGGGACCTCTTCTCCCGTTTTAGGATTTCGGCCAATCCGCTCTTTCTTGTCACGGAGAGAAAATGTTCCGAACCCAGCCATCTTAACATGCTCGCCTTTTTCAAGCGCATCACCGATATGGTCAATGACAGACTCAACAAGCGCAGAGCTCTCGGAGCGTGACAGTCCAATCTCACGATATACGGCCTCGGCTAAATCCTGACGCGTCAGGGTTTGAGAATTTACGGTTGTGGCTGCCATGTTAACCTTAAAGCAAATTCGTCCCTAGGGAATCAAGAGACAACTTAGCATAAATCAAAAAATACCGAGAGAAATTGGGTTTTAGTAGCGCAACAACGCGGCGCCCCAGGTAAACCCACCTCCAAAGGCCTCTAGCATCACCAGATCACCTTTCTTTATACGACCGTCCTTTACCGCAACGTCCATCGCCAAAGGCACTGAAGCCGCAGACGTGTTGGCGTGGTGCGCAACCGTTGAAATGACTTGCTCTGGCCTAAGTTTGAGTCGTTTAGCGACGGCATTCAAAATACGTTGATTGGCTTGATGAGGCACGAACCAATCAATGTCTGAGACCTCGACCTCTGCCTGCTCTGCGCAATCCCGAATAACTTGGGCAATATCTGTGACGGCATGCTTAAAGACTTGATTTCCTAACATGCGGAGATGTCCAACCGTCTGTGTTCGCGACGGACCGCCATCCACATATAACATATCTCTATGCGCACCATCGGAACGCACAAAGGTTTTCAAAACGCCGCCTTCATCCCCTTCCACAGCCTCTAAAACGACCGCGCCCGCACCGTCCCCGAACAAAACGCAAGTGCCGCGATCTGTCCAATCTAGAATGCGAGAAAAAGTCTCAGCCCCTATCAGAATCGCCCGCTTTGCACCGCCTGCCCTGATCAAGGCATTAGTGACGTGCATGCCGTAGATAAAACCCGAACACACGGCCTGAATGTCAAACGCCGCCCCGTGATGCATGCCGAGCTTCTCTTGAATAATTGTCGCAGTAGCTGGGAAAGTAAGATCAGGTGTCGATGTCGCAACGACAATCAAATCAATATCTTTGCTAGTTAGTCCCGCGTGCTCCAGTGCTACCCGCGCGGCCTCATAGCCTAAGTCAGATGTATATTGCCCTTCCGCCGCAATATGGCGCTCGCAGATTCCGGTGCGCTCCTGAATCCAGCTGTCCGAAGTCTCAACTAGTTCGGACATCTCCTGGTTTGTCATGACACGGTCAGGCAGATAGCTACCAATGCCCTTTATAACCGACCTCATGTTATAAACCCGATATTATCATCTTCATCATGAAGCGCATTTAAGCGTTCATCCAGGGCACCTTGGAAGTCAGTTTCCGCAAGCCCAATTGCAATATTCAGCGCATTAGAAAACCCTATCGCGTCTGTCCCTCCGTGACTTTTTACAGCAATTCCATTTAGCCCCAAAAAGACCGCGCCATTGACTCGGCGGGGATCAAGCCCCTTACGAAGTCGGCGTAAGGCGATTGAATTTAGCGCAGACGTAAATTTCGACCAAATATTTCCTAGGAGGGCAGTTTTCACTAAACTATCAACGAGTTTGGCCGTGCCCTCGGCTGTCTTGAGCGCTACATTTCCGGTAAATCCGTCTGTCACGACAACGTCTACATTCCCTTGGGAAATATCATAGCCTTCGACAAAGCCTTTGTAGTTCAGACCTAGCTGCGATTGAGACAATCTTTCATGGGCAATTTTGACGACAGCATTTCCTTTGCCCTCCTCTGTACCCACATTGAGCAATCCGACCGAAGGCCGTTCTTCGCCGTAAATCGCTCGAAAATAAGCCTCTCCCAATATCGCGAACTCGGTGAGCTGCGCGGCATCGCATTCCACATTTGCGCCAACATCTAAAACAACGGTCATTTTACCCGACATATTTGGCCAGCTTGCTGCGAGCGCCGGGCGCTGAACCCCTTGTTTCGCCCGCAATTGGAGTTTCGACATGGCCATAAATGCGCCCGTATTCCCCGCTGAGACGACAACACCTGCCCTGCCGCCTTTAACCGCCGCAACCGAATTCCACATGCTGGACCCTTTGCCTTTTCTCAAAGCTTGGGAGGGCTTATCCTCCATCGAAACAGTTTTGTCGGTATGGAAGACCTCGGAGCGCTCGCGCGTGCGCGGAGCTGTGTCGAGAAGAGGCGCAAGAAGCTCGGCATCACCATGCAAAAGGAAACGTGCGCGCCTACCTTCACCTTCATGCGTTAAAAAATATTCGATACCTTTAATAACAATATCGGGCGATTCATCACCGCCCATTGCATCTATTGATATTATAAGTCCGTCTAACATGCCGTGTTCCAGTTAAGTCCGTCGGTATACTGTGGCTTCACTGTTAATCCTAGTAGGAAAGCGCCACTAACTCACAAAGACGGAAATGCAAATTCAGTTAGGGCGATCTGTCCCAAACTCAAAGAAGACAGACTTTCATTAAAACGGATGACATAGTCAGACATATTCATCCGAAATTCTGACTCCGATGACTCCGAATCAGAATTTTGGATGTCAAAACTTGGAGAGTTAGAGAATATCTTATCCAAAGCCGCCTTTTGATCAGAGGCATGCAAAGCTTCCGCATAAGATTTCACGCGGTCATAGAACAAGGAAATCATGGGCTGAATTCGCTTTTTTACGCTAGCATCGGACAGGGCTTCCTCACGAAGCGCGATTTCAAAATCATCTTTCATCTCATCAAATAAGGCCTGCCCAAGCCTCTCACCATTCACTTTAAACCTATTCAAATTGGTCAAAATGGCGGCGATATGCAGCGTCAGCACGTCTATTCGGCCATCGTAACTATCGGCAAAGCGCCCCTTACCGTAAAACCCTGGCAGACGCGATTGCCCCATTAATTTTGTATAAATACGACGCGCATCAGTGACAGCCGCGTCGTCTCGCCCGAAAAAACGTCCTAAAAATCCCATAGCGTAGTCCCATCATAATCGAACCTAACCAAATCTTCACGCAGTTTCAGCCTTGCCCTAACTATGGCGGAGCGTTAGGTCCATAACAACACAAGTCTCTACGCGTGATACATGATGAACATGCCTATAAAACTTATTATTCTTGCAGTCCTTGGGATGCTCGTATCTGGGTGCAACCCCGTGTTACGAAATCACGGCTATGTGCCGACGGCAGAAAAACCCCAAGCCGTGAACCCTGATACGGACACAAAGTCATCTGTTTTGTCGAGATTAGGAAACCCGTCAGTAAAATCAACATTCGATGAAAAGGTTGAAAACGACGTTTGGTATTACATTTCCTCTGTTAGGCAGCGTTATGCTTACCTCCGTCCGCAAACCGAGGATCGAACAATAACCGCGATACATTTCAATCCTGATGGCCAAGTCACGAAAGTTGCTGAATATGGCCTCGAAGATGGTGTGCCGGTCAATTACGTTGACCGTAAAACGCCAACCCGCGGCCGCGAAATTTCGGTGTTAGAGCAAATTTTCGGAACGATTGGTCGGCTTCCAACGGACAGGTTAACGGGCACTAATCAAACGGGCGGCGGCGGCGGCGCAGGTCAGGGGCCGTAGGACCTTACAAATGACTATAGCCTTTTTGCGGCCACGCCATTTCCTGCCCGTCCACATCTAAACACACTGCGCCCTGCCCCTTTTGCATCGATCCAATCAATGTGAGTTTGAGTTTCGCATTCCGAGCGGCATCAAAAATAGCCTGCCGAGACACCGGCGATGCTGTGAAAACAATACCGTAATCATCCCCAAAACTCGCTAAAGACTGCCGGGCCTGTATAGGGTCCTTCTGCGCTTCAGCCCAACTTTCGCCCCCCAAAGAAAATGGCAAGGCATCAAAATTTAGAACGGCGCAACCATCGCATAATTTTGAGATATGGCTAGCATCTGCCAAAATACCATCAGAAACATCTGCAGCGGCGGATGCAAATTGCCGCAAAACAGCGCGGTAGGCAAAGACTGGTTCTGGACGCCAATAGGCCGTTTCAAACAAAAAGAGATTCTCGCCTCTGGGCGCAGGGGAAATGACTTGGTTTGTCACCAAAGCACACCCCAACATCGCATTACCTAAATCCCCAGACACCCATACATCATCGCCAATGGACGCCCCCTCACGGCGCACCATGCGATCAGTTTCGACCTGCCCAACCATCGTAACAGAAAACACAGCCGGCCCGTCTGTGCCGGTAGTATCCCCTCCCCAAAGGGTAAAATCATATTCAGCTTGGGTCGTCGCTAGGCCTTTCGCAAAAGCGGGAATCCATAACTCCATCTTCTCAGAGGGCATGGAAACCGACAGCTGATACCCGAGAGGCGCCCCGCCTTTAACTGCAATATCGGATAAATTCGTGCGCAAGAGGCGCTCTGCAACATCCGCCCCATACATGCCTTTTGGAAAGTGAACCCCTTCGACAAAACTATCAGTTGTCAGCAAAAGGTCATAGCCCGTCTGCGGCGAATAAAGCGCTGTGTCATCTTTGAGGCGAAGCCCTTCCGGCCCAGCCAATGGCGCAAAAAATCGTTCAATCAGGTCAAACTCATTCATCAGCGGAAGGCGGGACCGTGGCTGCTGCGCTTGGCTCTACAGTGGCGGACGCAGCATGTGACGGCGTCAATCCAAATTCAGCAGAACGCACATTTTTGGCGATTTTATCCAAGACACCGTTGACCATTCCGGGTTCTTTACCGGAGAAAAATTCCGTCGCAATCGCCATATATTCGTTGATGATGACCAACGCCGGTACATCTGGACGGTTTTGAATCTCGTAAGTCGCGGAGCGCAATAAAGCGCGAAGTGCGGCGTCGAGGCGGCGGAGTGGCCATTTTTCAGAAAGTCGTTCATCTATGGCCGTGTCTATTTTCGACTGATTGGTCACGACGCCCGTCAAGATGTCTTCAAAATAGGCTTCATCCGCCCGAACCATACCCGGCTCATCTTCATAGCCAAAGCGATGATCTAAAAACTCTTTCACGACCGTTTTATGCGGTGCCCCGGAGACATCCATTTGATACAGGGCTTGAACGGCACTGACTCGAGAGGCGCGTCTCAATTTTGGATTGGCACCGCTCATGTGACTATACTGATTTTCGTCAAAATTTTTATCCTGAAAACTTTAGGTATGCGCGGCATAGCGGGCGATGGGTTCAATTTCCAGATTTACTTTATCGCGGGCTGCAATCCGTGAATTCCCACAGCCGGCACGAACGAAATCAACCCTCATCCTCAGAAGAAAGTTTTTCTTCCTCAATGAAGGCTCCGAAATCTTGAGTCTCTTTAAAGTCTTTATAAACAGAGGCATAGCGGACATACGCAATCTTATCTAGATTTGACAGACCCTCCATAACGAGCTCGCCTATACGGTCAGATTCAATTTCCGCCGTTCCGCCCGCTTCCAACTGCCGAACGACCCCTGAAATCATTTGTTCGGTCCGCTCTGGTTCTACAGGACGTTTTTGCAGCGCAATTAAAACAGAGCGTGCGAGCTTATCCCGGTCAAAAGGTGTTCGGCGGCCAGATTTCTTTAGAACCGTTAAATCGCGGAGTTGCACCCGTTCAAATGTCGTAAACCGCCCGGCACAGCTCCCGCATTGACGGCGGCGGCGCACAGCTGAGTTGTCCTCGGCTTGGCGAGAGTCTTTGACCTGAGTGTCTTCGGATGAACAAAAGGGACAGCGCATTCGAAATGTATAGTAGGTTAAACAAGCTTCGCCAACCATTGATAGCCTAAGTAAAAATTTCTACCCCTCTAAATTATGCGTGACTTCTAAAAGCGGCTTATTCAATGTGTGTGCGTATCAGATAGCCCTGGAGACCCATGAGATGCCACTTCGCAAATTACTGATGACCGCTATTTTTGCGGCACCCCTTATCTCGGTCTCATGTCAAGAAAATGCAATCAAGACAGCAGAGCCTATCGCAGCCGAGGCAAATGCCTCCAAAGACGCCGCAACGCGAATACAGCGCACACCTCGCGCCACTGTTGCAGCCTTAAAAAGACATGAGACCGTTCAGGCTGCCTTCGCAGATATCGAGTCCCACCGTCAGGAAAACATCGAAACGCTCATAGAGCTGACGGAAATACCTGCCCCGCCCTTCAAAGAAGACAAGCGCGGACAACATTTATCAAAATTGTTTAAGGCTGCAGGTATCGATGATGTTAAAATTGATGAGGTTGGAAATGTCATTGCGCGCCGTGCTGGCACAAAGGGCACAAGGACCGTCGCAATCGTCGCCCATATCGACACTGTCTTTCCCATCGAAACAGAAGTGAAAGTTCGAAAAGACGGCGATACTTATTATGCCCCTGGCATCGGCGATAACACGCAAGGCGTTGTTTTGATGCTGAGCCTTGTCAAAGCTATGCAAGCTCAGAACATAGAAACAGAGGCGGATATTCTGTTCATTGGCAATGTCGGCGAAGAAGGCCTCGGCGACTTGCGCGGGGTTAAACATCTTTATCGTGAGGGTGCAGAGCCAATCGACTCTATGATTGCGATAGACGGCGGCGGAAATGGCGGCCTGGTTTATGGCGCGGTCGGATCCTATCGTTACCGCGTAACCTTTAAAGGGCGCGGCGGGCATTCATGGGGCGATTTCGGCGCGGCAAATCCGCATCATGCTCTTGCGCGCGCTATAGAGAATTTCGCGCAATTAGCCCCCGAAGTCACCTCAGAAGGTGAACGCTCTAGCTTTAGTGTCGGCCGAATTGGCGGCGGAACATCCGTAAACTCCATCCCCTTTGAAAGCTGGATGGAGGTAGATATGCGCTCGGGCGAGGTCGCTAAAATTGACGCGATTGATGCGATATTCAAGAAAGCCATGCAAGACGGATTAGATGAAGAAAACGCCGCAAGAAAACATGGCCCTGAACTGAGTGTTGAGATTAAATCTGTTGGATTGCGACCTGCCGGGAAAGGCGACCCGAATTCGCCTCTCGTTCAACATGCGATAGCGGCAATGGAGAGCTTTGACCTTCAACCGCGGCTAGGTATTTCCTCGACGGACGCCAATATCCCTATTTCTCTCGGCAAACCCGCGATTACTATCGGCAGAGGCGGGATTAGCCGGGGCGCACATGGCCTCGATGAGTCATGGGAAGACAAGGACTCGCATGTCGCGATCCAAATTGCCTTGCTAACGCTTCTCGCGGAAGCTGGGTTTGTGGAGCCGTGAGTCGTTTACTCCGAAAGGCAAATCCATCAATCACCCTGCTGTTTACGCACTTCATTTAGATAAACCCAAAAAACGGCTGAGCACATAACCAGCGCTAACCCGAGCTCTAAGAGTAACATCAGCAAGTCACTGAGACCTGAATTATTTGGCTCAACTAGGGAAATATAGGCCATACCCAAGCCTATAATTATCCATGCAGGAAAAGATAGAATAACCGCCGTTTTTACAGGGTTTTTATTATGATCATCATCCCGCATAAATCGGGAAGCGTGATGTCAGCGCTATAACTCGCTCTTTGACGCTGGCTTCGACCTCTGGATTGCCCTCTGGATTTTCCGCGAGTGCATCTAGGACTTCGACCATCAACTGACCGATTTCGCGGAACTCTGCAGGACCAAAGCCGCGCGTTGTGCCCGCTGGTGAGCCGACCCGAATGCCTGAGGTGATGGTGAACTTCTCTTTGTCGAAAGGAATACCGTTCTTATTGCAAGTAATATAAGCCCGCCCGAGCGCTGCTTCTGCCGCATTACCCTTCACACCTTTTGGCGAGAGATCGATAAGCGCAAGATGCGTATCTGTTCCGCCAGAGACAACCGCATAACCGCCTTCAACCATTGCTGACGCCATGGCTTGGCAATTATCAATCACGCGCTGCGAATAGGCCTTAAACTCAGGCTTAAGCGCATCGCCGAAAGCGACAGCTTTACCCGCGATGACATGCATGAGCGGTCCGCCTTGCATACCTGGGAAAATGGCAGAATTAAATTTTCGAGCGAGCTTCTTATCATCCGTAAGAATCATACCGCCGCGAGGGCCGCGCAGTGTTTTATGCGTTGTAGTTGTCGCAACATGTGCATGCGGAAATGGCGAAGGATGCGTGCCGCCAGCAACGAGGCCTGCAAAATGCGCCATATCGCAATGCAAATACGCCCCAACCGCATCAGCAATCTCGCGGAAGCGTTTGAAATCTATCTGTCTTGGGTAAGCCGACCCGCCGCAAATGATGAGTTTCGGCTTATGCTCTTTGGCAAGCGCTTCGACCTGATCATAGTCAATCAAATGCGTATCTTCTTTCACGCCATAAGTAATAGCGTTGAACCATTTGCCTGACATATTGGGCGGCGCGCCATGTGTCAGATGCCCGCCCGCGGCAAGGTCCATACCAAGGATTGTGTCGCCTGGCTGTAGGAGTGCGAGGAAAACACCTTGGTTTGCTTGAGACCCAGAGTTCGGTTGCACATTAGCGAAGCCCACATTGAAAAGCTTACAGGCCCGCTCAATCGCAAGGTTTTCAGCGACATCAACATGCTGACACCCACCATAATAGCGCTTCCCTGGATAGCCTTCGGCATATTTATTCGTGAGAACAGACCCTTGGGCCTCGAGAACCGCTTTCGAGACAATATTCTCAGAGGCAATCAGCTCGATTTCATGCTGCTGACGATGCAACTCGTCCTGCATACTTGCATAGAGGTCAGGATCGCGGTCCTTCAAGCTTTGCGAGAAATAATCACCCAAATGGGCAACACCTTGATCATTAGCAGCGGTCATGAGTATCTCCGTATTCCAGTCGGGTGTGCGTTATGAAATGTGAACAAAATTAGCAAATTGCGCGGCGACATTATCTTTGAATTAAGCAACTTTCTCACGCTTCAAGCCAAATTCAGCCCAAACGGTTTCAAGGGCCGTCATGAGCTCTTCCATCATGAGGTCGCTGTGAAACGGGCTCGGCGTGAAGCGGAGGCGTTCTGTGCCGCGCGGGACCGTTGGGTAATTGATAGGTTGTGCGTAGATGCCGAAATCCTCGATGAGGCGATCAGAAATCGCCTGACACTTAATCGGGTCGCGAACCATGAGCGGAATGATGTGTGTCTCGCCGTCAAGGAAGTCATACCCCCCTGCCCGTAAGCGCGCTTTCAAAGTATTTGCACGCTCTTGATGTTGCTCGCGCTTTTCTGGCGTTTGCTTCAGAATTTTCACAGAGCGAAGCGCACCTGCTGCCGTTGATGGCGGAATAGAGGTTGTGAAAATAAAGCCAGAGGCCATGGAGCGCACGGCATCGATAATAACGGAGTCGGCCGCAATATATCCGCCGACCATGCCATAAGCTTTAGCCAAGGTGCCTTGGATAATATCAATCCGGTCCATGAGACCTCGTGCCTCGCAGACACCGCCGCCTTGCGCGCCATACATGCCAACCGCATGCACTTCGTCAATATAGGTCAAAGCGCCATATTTATCGGCCAAATCACAAATCTCTTCGATCGGGGCGATATCCGCGTCCATCGAGTAGACAGATTCGAAAGCAATGAGCTTGGGTTGATTTGTAGGGATTGCCTTCAGCTTGGCTTCGAGATCAGCCAAATCATTGTGCTTGAAAATCTTCTTCTCACAACGCGCGCGCTGAATACCAGAAATCATTGAGGCATGGTTCATCTCATCCGACAGAATAACCAAGCCCGGCAGAATTTTGCTCATGACACCCAGGGTCGCCTCATTCGCGACATAGCCCGACGTTAGAACAAGCGCCGCATCTTTTTCGTGAAGACTTGCGAGCTCGCGCTCTAACTGAACATGATAACGCGTCGTGCCCGAGATATTCCGTGTCCCGCCAGACCCTGTGCCCGCCGCATCGACAGCCGATTTTACGGCTTCTACGACGCAGGGATTCTGCCCCATGCCGAGATAATCGTTTGAGCACCAAACCGTGATGTCTTTTTCCGAATTATCGTCTTTAAACCATGTTGCCCGCGGAAACGCGCCCGCCTTACGGCGAATGTCGCGAAAAATCCGATAACGGCCCTCTTCGCGGACGGTATCAACGGCTTTTTCGAAAGCTTCGCGATAATCAACGGGTTTGCGTGTCATGCTCAAATCCTATGCGGCCATATTCAGCCGATAAACTTGGCTTCCTATACAGACTGAGACCGCATTTTCCAATGACAAAATAGAGCTAGGCGTATATGCCGCGCATATAGTTTTATAAGGGCTTTCATGTCAGTTTTTCCGCAAATGAGACTCCGCCGCCTGCGGCAATCCGATTGGATGCGCCGTATGGTCGCTGAAACACGTCTCGATGTCTCGGATTTGGTCCTGACCGCTATTGTTTCGGACGCGGGGCCAGACCGAGTTGACGTCCCAAGCCTTCCGGGCGTTCAGCGCCTTTCGGTGAAGGCCCTAGTTGAGCAGGCTAAAAAGGCTGCAGATCTTGGCATCCCCGCCCTGGCCATTTTTCCAAATATTTCACCCGATGACAAATCCGAAGATGCCGCCGAAGCCGCAAACCCCAAGGGCCTCGTCCCCGAAGCTGTGCGCGCCATTAAGAAAGCTGTGCCAAATATCGGGGTCATCGTCGATGTCGCGCTCGACCCCTACACGAGCCATGGACATGATGGGTTGATGGAAGGTGAAACGATTTTGAATGACCCTACCGTTGAGATGCTCGCAAAAGTTGGCGTCATGCTCGCGGAAGCCGGTGCGGATATTGTTGCGCCTTCGGATATGATGGATGGACGTATCGGCGCGGTCAGAGATGCGCTTGATGATAATGGACACAGTGACGTCGCCATATTGTCTTACGCAGCGAAATTTGCATCGGGCTTTTACGGTCCGTACCGCGATGCAATTGGCACATCGGCGGCGCTGAAAGGCGACAAGCGCACCTATCAAATGAACCCCGCAAACCTGGATGTTGCCCTGCGGGAAGTCGAGTTAGACCTCGCGGAGGGCGCAGATATGGTTATGGTGAAACCTGGCATGCCCTATCTCGACGTGATTTCCGCGATAAAATCGGAATTTGGGCGGCCAACCTTCGCATTCCAAGTTTCAGGCGAATACGCCATGATGAAAGCCGCAGGCCAGAATGGTTGGCTAGATTTTGACCGCATTTATCTGGAAAGCCTCATGAGTTTCAAACGCGCAGGCTGTGACGGTATTTTGACTTACGGCGCGATTGACTTGGCGAAAAACCTAAAGACAAACAATTAAACGCCCTTTGATACTTGCGCCAAAATAAGAGCTACGCATATTTCATTCACGAAAGCTGAATTAAGATGAGGTTTGCATGCTAGGAAATAAGACAATATTTCTGATGCTAGCGGTTACTTATACTGCTTGCGGAATACAAAATTCGACACCCAATGGGACCACTATAGAATTCGACGATCTATTAAAGCCGCATTACCAATCCGCTCTACACAATCTCAACTGTGACAATGTTAGAGATATAACAATTCCTATATTTGATGGACAGGGCCAAACCCTCAGCTTCAGCTATATTTCATGTGTGGACGATACCGAAGGCCAAATAGTCGATTTCTCTCACAAATCTGGATTTTTTATTTCCGAAAATTACGTCCTCGGTAAATATAAAATACTGACTCCAGCGTCATTTTTCGAAGTTAGTCCCGATGCTTCGAAATATATCTATTTAGACATACCGATTTTGGGCGTTGCGAAGCTGGAAGGATTATCCCCTGAAGACTATCTAAAAAGCAAAAATCCGTTCAATAAATTTGATTGGAATATTTGCCAAATCAAAAAATGGGATGAAAATATATGGGGATTGGAAAACCCATCTTTCAAAGAAGTACCTGCTGAAACCTACACCATAAGCAACTATTCCTCCTTCTCCGAATGGAAGCTTAATCACGAAGCTGACAAGGTAAAATATAGAGAAAAATTTGGCGACCAAAAATTAAGAAATAGGGCTTGCCGGAACGAACAACATAATTGGTATGTCGCTCAAGATGGCATCTTGATTACCATTCCTAACTCAGAAAATTATTCCGGTGGTGTCAATCCAACAACCATTGTTTATGAAGACAGCCGATAGAGTTCCGGATTTGAGATTTACAGAACTTTGAGCGGCCTCATTTGGGCATTTTCACCATTGAATTTTGCTCAGCGGCAAGCCTAAGCTATTTCAATGCGCTTAAAGCTTCATCCATGGGTGCAGATATCTCTTTGATACGCGCATTTATCTCCTTGATGCGCGCCGCATCTTTTGAATTGATCGGCGGGCGATTCTTGGGGGGAAACTCACCTTCCTCAACAAGCTTTTCTGTTACTTCAAATTCGGCTCGTATCTTAATCCTGTCTAGCTCAACTTTAAGATCTATCGCTTCCTGAATTTCACGCGAAGTCACGGAAACTCCTGATTGCTCACTTAGCTTGGACATATTTTTCCGCGTTCTATCCGCAGTTTCAGCTGCCTTTAAAGGCGCCTCAATAGCATAGATACGTTTTTCGATTTGAAACATGCGTTTTAATTTATGTTTCGGAAAAACATCTTTTATGACTTCCTCAACAACTTCGGATTCTTTTATATCGCCGCTTGTCTGGAATTGCTTATCCGATTGCACAGCTTGAATCGTTTTGGCGAGATCAATTTCCAGCTTAGATCGCTCTTGCCGAAGCTCAGACCACTCTGTGATATCGCTATCCAAAAGGAGGACATTATCTGATGGGCTGATATTTCTCAAACGGCGTCTTAATCGACTTATTTCCTCAACCCGATAAATTTTCTCCTTCAACTCCATGGCGCGAGGACTCGAACCCGTGAAAAGAGGCTTATCCATAGACGGTTTCTCGCCCCGAATGACGGGATCCTGAATTTCCCAATTTTCTAGCTCACTCCGATACTTGTTTTTACGGTTTAATAAAGATTGCGACTCTTGCTTTTCCAGCGCGATAATTTCGTCTATTTCTTCCGAGGAAACAAAATCTTTTCCATAACGTTCATAATTCTTTCGATTTATAGCAATCCACAACTTCGCATTTAGAGATCTCAGACGTTTTTCGTCTTCTTCTGAGGCCGCTACTGCCCCTCTTTCTGGTTTAGGTCCTCGCGTAGCTTTGTCCTGCGAACGCCAGTCAGATAGCCTTTCTTTGTAGAGCTGCCTCGCTGCCTTTTGCAAAGCCAGTAGCTCATCGAGCTCCGCCCGTGAGATATCACTCGGGTTGAACCCTTGATAGAGTTCTGGAAGAGACGCACGCTCTTTACCGTCAAGATTTTCTTCTGGCACCAGCTCAATATTTTCGCTTGACGCCAGATTAACTTTTTCTTTCACCCCATCTTTAGCATCAAGTTCGGACTCAGATAGATTAACCGTAAATTTTTGCGCGGACACGTCGTTGGACTTGGAATTAACTTCAACATTGCACAACCCCAGAAGCAAAAGCGTCGCGGCAAAGACAGTAAAAACGATGAGACGCATATAAGCTCCAAAGTTGTCAATTTAGAAACATGGATTGATTTGCCATCACACGTTTAGCTTTCCAAATCCACATCTAAGTTTTAGGTTTCAAACGCGCCAATAGGCTCGACGTGTCCCAACGATTGCCGCCCATGGCTTGCACATCAGCGTAATACCCATCGACAAGTTCTGTGACTGGCATTTCGAGATTGAGGGTTTTCGCCGTATCTAACACAATACCCAAATCTTTGCGCATCCAATCTACGGCAAAACCATGATTATACTCGCCCCTTGCCATAGTCGAGGCGCGGTTGTCCATCTGCCAGCTTTGCGCCGCGCCCTTTCCAATCGCGCCGACAACTTCATCCATGTCTAGGCCTGCGGCCTGCGCGAAGTTCACGGCTTCTGATAGACCTTGTAATAACCCCGCAATACAAATCTGATTGACCATCTTTGTCAGCTGACCAGACCCAACAGGCCCCATAAGCTTTACCGCTTTGGCATAGGCCTCGATGATAGGTCTCGCGGCATCAAAATGCACTCCGTCTCCGCCGCACATAACCGTCAATTGTCCATTCACCGCCCCCGCCTCGCCGCCTGAAATTGGGGCATCGAGGAAGCCAATATCGGCGGCCGCACACATCGCGCCGACCTCTTTGGCGCAGCCGTTCGACGCCGTCGTGTGGTCAACGAGGATAGCGCCCGCTTGCATTGCTGGGATAGCCGCTTGGGAAACCGCAATCACATCCGCATCTTGCCCAACGCACATCATGACAAAATCCGCGTCTTCAACAGCCTCAGTAATCGACGCTGACCCTACTCCAGAATAGGCTTTCTCCCATTTTTCCGCCACAGCCGTTGTCCGGTTCCACACCTTAACCTCGTGCCCCGCAGACACCAAATGCCCAGCCATGGGATAGCCCATCACGCCCAAGCCCAGAAAAGCGACCTTACTCATGAGAATTCCTAACTAAAATCTTGTCTTCCTTGTTCCTATGTCGTTCAAAGAGCGAATGGCAACTGGATACTTACAATAACATGATGGCTTTGCCCGAAATATGGCAAATGTGGACCGTCTTCGGCATTGTCGCCGTCGGTGTATGGTTTTACGTGCGCGAGACCTTTTCAATCGAAGCCATCAGCGTCGGCATAATCCTCGCCCTTATGTTGTTTTTCCACCTATTCGGTGAAGAATCGAGCATTGAAAATGCGCAGCTTCTTTCGGGGTTTGCCGCACCCGCTTTGGTCACTATCATGGCTTTGCTGGTGGTCGGACAAGGGATGTTTCAAACGGGCGCGTTAGAAGGTCCTATCGTTCGGATTAACAATTCTCTAGACAAAGCTCCGCGCCGCACCCTGTTAATGGTCTTTTTGATCGCTTTTGCCGTCTCCATGTTCACCAACAACACACCTGTTGTCGTTATGTTCATTCCTATCATGACTGCAATGGCCGCTCGCGTCAGGAATAACGCGTCGCGCTACATGATGCCGCTCTCCTTTATTTCCATCCTGGCAGGGATGACAACTTTAATCGGCTCTTCTACCAACCTACTGGTGAATGATGTTTTGGTTCGCACCACAGAATTTGAACTCTCATTCTTCAGCCAATTCATGCCTGGCATAACGCTCGCCGCCATTGGTGCAGCCTATATCATCGCGACCGCCCCTTTTCTTTTGCCTGAGCGTGAAGGGTTAGAGACCGAAATGACCGCGTCGGGCCACCAATATATTGCGCAAATTCGGGTAACACCAAACCATCCTCTAGTTGGCGCAAAACCCATCGCTGGCCTATTCCCATCATTGAGGGATGTCACCGTTCGTATGGTTCAACGCGGCGAACATTCCATGCTACCGCCCTTTGAAGAAGATCTGCAGTCTGGAGATATACTTGTCGTTGCCGCCACGCGAAAAAGTTTATCAAAGCTCTTGTCTTCACAGCCTGAATATTTACGCGGGATGCTAACCATCGGTGGCTTTGAAGCCGAGAACGAGGGGGCGGAACCCCTCGTCATTTCAGAAGCCGTTATCGCGCCCGGATCACGAATGATTGGCCGAACTATTGAGCAAGTCGGGTTCCGCCGCCAAACGGGCACGCTCGTGCTCGGCGTCCAAAGACGCTCTCGTATGATCAGAAAAAGAATGTTAGAAATTCGATTGGAGGCGGGAGATGTTCTCCTCCTCTTTGGATATGACAATGACATGTTGAGGCTGCGTAATAATCGGGACCTCCTGCTTCTCGATTGGTCTATGAGCGAGCTCCCTGACATTCGGAAATCCATGCTAGCTCGAATAATTTTCATCGCAACAATTGTGGCTGCGGCAACATCGATTTTACCCATTGAAATTGCGGCACTCGGGGGCGCCTTAGGCATGATAGCGATGGGTTGCCTGAACATAAGGCAAGCGGTGCGTGCCTTGGATATGCGGATATTCTTATTGATTGGCGCCGCTTTCGCAATGGGGCTGTCTCTCGAAAACACGGGCGGCGCCGCCTATATCGGAGAAGGCATAGTCTCTGCATTCTTGCCTTATGGAAACCAAATTTTGATTGGCGCAGTTTTCATAGTCATCGCCTTTTTTACCAATATTATTAGTAATAGCGCGGCGGCCTTGCTTTTCTCCCCAATCGCTCTGGAGATTAGCGCCCAAACTGACATTGATCCCATCGCTATGGTGCTGACGGTAATTTTTGCCGCAAATTGCTGCTTCGCTACCCCCATTGCCTATCAAACAAATTTATTGGTTTTAGGCCCGGGCCATTACAAATTTAAAGATTTTATTCGGTTTGGTGGACCGCTTATTATCTTGCTCTGGGTTTCATACACGCTCCTTGCGCCTGTCTTCTTCGAGCTCTAATGTAAAGGCATGAGTCACCCTTTCGACCCAAACCAGTTGCAGTTCTACCTGACAATTCCAGCGCCCTGCCCTTACCTGCCGGGGCGAACGGAGCGAAAAATATTCACGCAACTTGATCCACTAGACGGGCCTTTCCTGAACAATTACCTCACGCATGCGGGATTTCGGCGGTCTCAAAATGTTATTTACAGACCCGCTTGTGAGACGTGCCGCGAATGCCGTAGCCTACGGGTCGATATTCAAGCCTTTAGACCCAGTAAGTCCTCCAAGCGAACCCTCAAACGGAATGAGGATTTATTGATCGAGACGAAATATGCCGCAGCCACCCAAGAACAGTTCGATTTGCTCCAACGCTATCTACATAACCGCCATTTCGGTGGAGGCATGACATCGATGGATTTCAAACGCTATGAAATGATGGCGGAGGAATGCGCTTCGGAGACAGAAATTACCGAATTCCGAAAACCCGACGGCACGCTTATCGCGGCAATGTTATTAGACCATCTCAGCGATGGCATGTCCCTCGTCTATAGTTTTTTCGACCCGGAGGAGTCGCGCCGTTCACTGGGCAACTTCATGATTCTTTCTCACATTGAAAAATGTCGCATACTGGACATGCCGTATCTCTACCTAGGCTACTGGGTGCCAGACAGCCCCAAAATGCGCTATAAAGCCCGTTTTGGACCCTCAGAGATTTTGACCCATGCGGGATGGAAGCCCATGCCGCGCCTGTCGGGCAGACCCAAAACATGAGTGTAAAGCGCCGAGATATAGTCGCAGGTGCCGCCGCCCTCGCCACGGGAGCGGGCGTAATCGGCGCCTTGCGGCCCAAATCGAAGACAAGCCCCTCAGCGAAACGCAGCGACACACTCACCGCGCCTAATCTGTCTCAAAACCGGAAAGAATTCCGGCTAGCAACGAGTTGGCCGAAGGATTTCCCAGGCCTTGGACAAATGCCCAATCGCTTTGCCGAAGCCATGCGCTTAATGAGTGACGGCCGTATAGAAATTAAGGTTTTCGCGGCTGGTGAGCTGGTCGGCGCAACTGAGTGTTTCGATGCTACAAGCACAGGTGCAGCAGACATGTACCATGCCGCAGAATATTACTGGCAAGGTAAGTCTCGAGGGTTCTCCTTTTTCACCGCCGTCCCGATGGGCATGACCGCGACCGAAATCATGGGATGGTGCGAATTTGGAGGGGGCCAACAGCTATGGGATGAGCTGTCAGCGAAATTTAACATTAAGGCTTTTCAAGCGGGTAATACGGGCCATCAAACAGGTGGATGGTTTCGAAGAAAAATGGAGACGCTGGAGGATTTTAAAGGCCTTCGCATGCGCATGCCCGGACTAGGCGGCGAGGTAATTCGCCAATTGGGCGGGACCGCCGTCACCCTGCCCGGAGGCGAAATTTATCAAGCTTTGCAATCAGGGAGTATTGACGCGACGGAATGGGTTGGACCTTGGAATGACCTTGCGCTCGGTTTCTATCGTGAAGCGCCCTATTACTACGCCCCTGGTTTCCACGAACCGGGATCCTCTCTTGCGCTAGGTGTAAATCTAGATGTTTGGAAGGACCTATCCGCGGCAGAGCAAAATATGATACGCTTCGCCTGTAAATCTGCCAATGACGCCTCCCTTGGGGAATACACATTTAAAAACGCTCAGGCTCTGGATGAGCTTAAAACGACGTATGGCATTGAGCCGCAATTTTTTAGTACAGAAATTCTGAAACGCGTCGGTGAAATTTCAGACCAAGTTGTCGATGATTTCGGGAATGCCGATGCACTCACGCGCCGCATAGCAGACAGCTATTTCAAAACGCGAAATCAAATGCGCTATTGGACCCAAATGTCTGAAGGTCGATATATTGCGGCCCGAGAAGCGGCCCTCGGGGATTAATTTGTGATCGGGGACATCTTACAAGCCATAGGCTGGGCCTTTTTACCGTTTTTGGCATGGCCGATTGTCCATTTAATTTGTGGAAAGCATGACAAAGTAAAGAGCTTTAGTATGGCACTAATATATTTGGTTGACACTATCGTCTATCGTCTCGGCGAAGCTACAAAATGGCTCTTACCCTTACTCGTTCTATCTGTAGCCGCATCCGTTTTTGCCCTCTCCATATTTGGCGTCACTACAACAAAATGGCAGGAGTCAGCGAAGTATCTTCAGGCCCTTATTATTATGCTGGGCGCCGCAGCCACTTTACTCGCAGGACAGCATGTCCGTGTTGATATTTTCTTCTCTCGCATGACGCAAATAGGAAAAGCCCGCGTTGACCTTATCGGTTTTTATTTGCTGCTCGTGCCGACGTGTATTCTGCTGACGTGGAACGCCCATAGTTTTGTGGGTTTTGCTTGGGCCATTCGCGAGGGCTCCAGCGAAGCGAACGGCATTCGCGGAGTATATCTTTTAAAAACGCTCATTCCCGTTTTTGCCCTCTCAATGCTCATGCAAGGCCTCGCCATCGCCACCCGCGCAGCCATGTGCCTAAACGGGCAAGCTCGACCTCCCAGGCCTACAGGCGTCCCGCCCTTTTTTCAGACTACACGGGATGAGACCCTGTGAGCGGCGTAGAGATTTTAGCGGCTCTCATGTTCCTCTCTGCCTGCGGAGCTCTGCTTTCAGGGTATAATGTCGCCTTCACCTTATCGGGCATCTCGCTACTTTTCGCCGGAATTGGTGTTCTTACGGACGCATTTGACCCCGCCTATCTGCTTTCCATGCCAGGACGCATATATCCGCTCATAACGCGTGAAATTTTAATCGCCGTGCCGCTTTTTGTTTTCATGGGGGTGATGTTGGAAAAGTCTCGGATTGCCGAAGATTTATTGGAAAATATGGGGACATTGTTCGGCCCAATGCGAGGCGGTTTAGGTATCTCCGTCATTTTCGTCGGCGCGCTTTTGGCGGCGAGCACAGGTATTGTCGGCGCAACCGTCGTAACCATGGGGCTTTTGTCTTTGCCTACCATGCTTAACCGCGGATATGCCCCTTCGCTCGCGTCAGCCAGCATCGCGGCGTCTGGCACGCTGGGCCAGATTATTCCGCCTTCAATCGTGCTCGTCATTCTAGCCGATCAAATTTCCAATGCGTTCCAAGAAGCCCAGCGTAGCTATAATCTAGAAACAGATAAGATTGTTTCCGTGGGGGATTTATTTGCGGGCGCCCTACTCCCGGGACTAATTCTTGTAGCTGCCTATGCCCTCTATATTTTTGCTGTGGCAGTTATCAAACCCGCCGACGCGCCCGCCCAAGAGTGGCCCGCAGGCGCAGATGCTAAATCTCTACTTTGGCAAAGTTTTCGGTCCATGTTGCCGCCCATATTTCTTATTATTGCCGTCTTAGGGTCAATCCTCTCAGGCTATGCGACCCCGACACGCGGCGCAGCGCTGGGCGCATTAGGGGCGATATTATTGGCCTGCTATAAAACCAAGACCCAAACCCCATTTGGGCGTCTGGCCGGGAAAGCCGCCTACCTTTCTGCTGCGGGGCTTTTGGGCCTGGTGGCCTTAGATTTGACCGGGATTGATTTACGCGTGTCTCAGACTGAGTGGTCTGGCACAGAAAAGGTCGCAATGTTCGGCGCTGCAATCCTCGCAATTATTGGCGGCATCGGGGCCTTGATTGCGACATGGCGCTTAGGCCGCACCGGCGCTTTGTCAGATGTCTCGCGCTCGACACTGCATATTACCGCTATGGTTTTCGTTATACTTATCGGAGCCACAATTTTCAGCCTCGTCTTTCGCGGCTTTGGCGGCGACGAAATGGTTGCCCGCGTCCTCGAGAGTGCGCCCGGCGGTCCGACAGGCGCATTCATTCTCGTTATGGTAATAATGTTTATCCTGGGTTTCTTCCTGGACTTCATTGAGATTACCTTTGTTGTCGTGCCCTTGGTCGCGCCACCTCTGCTCGCGACGGGGATTGACCCTGTTTGGCTCGGTATCGTCATGGCGCTAAATTTACAAACGAGCTTTTTGACACCGCCTTTTGGATTTGCCCTGTTTTACCTACGCGGTGTGGCCCCACCCGAAGTCACAACGACAGCCCTCTACAAAGGTGTTCTTCCCTTCATTGCAATACAAATTGCAATCATTGGCCTTGTAATTGCCTTCCCGCAACTCGCAACAGCCATTCCCGAGGGCTTACAACACTAGAAAAACATGCGAAGCCCTTGCCTTCCCTACGATTTAAGCGGTAACTAAAGAATTACACATATTGGGGGATGCTATGACTGCATTACTTATCATTCTCGGCATTATTGTCGTTCTCGCCGTCCTGATTATCGGCATTTATAACCGGCTTGTCGCCTTGCGGCAGACAACAAACCAAGCCTGGTCAGATATTGAAGTTCAGCTTAAGCAACGCCAAGATCTCGTGCCGCAACTCGTCAACACCGTAAAAGGGTATGCGAGCCATGAAAAAAGCACTTTCCAAGAAGTTGTCGAAGCGCGCGCTGCGGCGATGGGTGCGACAACAGTCAAAGGCCAAGCGCAGGCCGAAGGTATGTTGAGCGCCGCGCTAGGAAAGCTCTTCGCGCTGGCCGAGGCTTATCCTGACTTGAAAGCCAATACGAACTTCCTTCAACTGCAAGACCAGCTTTCAGATGTTGAAAATAAAATTGCAGCGGCACGTCGTTTTTACAACAACTCCGTTCAAGAATATAACACGAGCCGCGAGCAATTCCCTGCTGTTCTAATTGCTGGACCATTTGGATTTAAAGAGCGTGAGTTCTTCGAAGCGCCTGAGGGACGCGTGGCTTTGCAAACACCGCCGGAAGTCAGTTTCGACTAAAAAGGCATTTGCCATGCTGCAAGCCTACGGCCTCAGAACACATATTTGGAATAATAATCTCCGCAGCACATTGCTGTTGATTGCCTTTCCTTTGCTTCTGCTTTTGATGGCCTTTGGCTTCATCCTCGTTTTCCAAGGCTTTACCTCGAGTGGCGGCGTGGAAGCGGGCCTGAGCTCCGCACTCGCCACCATGCCAGCTGCAGCCCCTATTACTCTTGGACTAGCGGGGGGATGGTTTACGATTGCTTTTTTTGCGCATCAAATCATTATCAGCGCCTCGGTTAAATCGCGCCCTTTGACCCAATCGGAAGAACCGCGCGCCTATAACATGCTAGAAAACCTTTGCATTAGCCGAGGCATGACGATGCCGCGATTGAATGTCATCGAAACCGAGCAAATGAATGCATTTGCGTCGGGCATACGTGATAACAACTACCAAGTCACCCTAACCCGCGGATTGATGAATAATCTAGATGACGCCGAATTAAATGCCGTCATCGCGCATGAGCTGTCTCATATTCGTCATAAAGATGTTCGCATGCTAATTGTTGCAATTATCTTCGTGGGTATTTTCGCCTTCTTGGGTGAAAGTGTTGTACGAGGAATATTTCGAACCAATCTCGGAAGAACCGATCATCATCGACGCAGTGGCGGCGGCAATGCAGCCGCTCTTATTTTTTTCGGCCTCGCCATTGTGGCGGTCACCTATTTCTTTGCCGTTCTTATTCGTTTTACGCTGAGCAGAAAACGCGAATATATGGCGGACGCTGGGGCTGTAGAACTTACGAAAGACCCTGACGCTATGATTCGCGCCTTAGAAAAAATTTCGGGCAAGGCCGTACTGCATAATGTGCCCGAAGAAATTCGAGAAATGGCATTGCATAATCCCCGCGTCGGTTTGGCTGGCGCTTTTGCGACACACCCCCCTATCGACAAACGCATCGAAGCTATCGTTAAATTTGGCGGCGGGCGGAGAGGTACCCAGAGTGCGCCCCGTTCTCGGCTCGCGGAGCCCGCGGAAAAATCTGCCCTAAAAGAGCGACACTTTGGAAAGCGAAAGCGCGGTCCTTGGGAACGATAGGGATAGTATTGCCCACCTTCCTCTGTTAAATTTTTCGAAGTTAGAAATCTGAATAAGACTTATATTTCACAGGGGTCAAATAAATGAATACTCGGCTAAGAACATTACTCGTAACCGCCTCAATTGGGTTGGCCCTTTCAGCCTGTAGAGCGACCGATAACGCCGCAGAGAATATTTCCTCTATTGCCCTGCCAGCCGGGGTCACCAAAGTTGAAACCGTCAAGGCGGCAAAAGGCGATGAAGTTGTCATTCCTTTTACGAAATATAAGCTCGACAACGGCCTGACGGTTGTTCTCCATCAGGACAAATCCGACCCTCTTGTGCATGTCGACGTCACTTACCACGTCGGCTCAGGCCGCGAAGAACCGGGCCGCTCGGGATTTGCACATTTTTTTGAACATATGATGTTTCAGGGCTCGGAGAATGTGAAGGATGAGGAGCATTTCAAAATAATCAGCGAGTCGGGTGGCACGTTGAACGGCACGACTAATGGCGACCGCACTAATTATTTTGAGACAGTTCCCTCTAATCAGCTCGAGAAAATGTTATGGCTCGAGGCTGACCGCATGGGTTTCTTCCTTGATGCTGTCACCCAAGAGAAATTCGAAGTCCAGCGTGAGACGGTTAAAAACGAACGCGGTCAACGGGTCGACAATCGCCCATATGGCTTGCGTTTCGAGCGCATCGGTGAAGCCATGTACCCTGAGGGCCACCCCTATAGCTGGTCCACAATCGGGTATCTCGAAGATTTAGATCGCGCTAATTTGACGGATTTAAAAAAATTCTTCCTCAAATGGTATGGACCGAATAATGCGACCCTAACCATTGGCGGAGATTTGGATAAGCAACAAACATTGGAGTGGGTCAAAACCTATTTCGGCACTATTCCCGCCGGTCCAGAGGTCGAGAAACCAAAGAAGCAACCCGCCACGCTTGATAAGGATCGCTATATTTCCCTAGAAGACAATGTTCAACAACCCGAATTAAATATGGTTTGGCCAACTGTCTATGCAAACCATCCTGATGAAGCCCCTCTAGATGTCTTGCAAAACATCATGGGCGGTGGCCAAACATCCCTCTTTTACAAAAATTTACAAAAGCCGGGGCTGGCCGTTAACGCATTCAACTTCCACAGATGCCAAGAAATCAGCTGTACCTTTAATGTGCTTATTCGTGCAAACCCATCGAAAGTAAGCGGATTGGCTGAAATCGAAAAAATCATACGGGACAGCTTCATTGAATTTGAAAGCCGCGGCGTTGAGGATGATGATCTTACGCGTGTTAAGTCCTCTATTGTCAGCAGCCTTATTTACGGTCTCGAGTCTGTTTCCGGAAAAATGAGTCAACTCGCCGCCTATGAGACTTATCGAGATAACCCAAATGGCATCGGCGATGATATTGCCCGCTACGAAAATGTCACCAAAGCGGACGTCATGCGCGTCTATGAGAAATACATTAAGGGTAAACCCGCCGTCATCATGTCTATTGTTCCAAAAGGCAAACCGAATATGATTGCGGCAGCCGACACGTGGGAACGCTACGAGCGCATTATTCCGGATACATCGGGCGAAACTGATGACTTTAGTTGGACACGCCCAGAGGACCCCGAAGGACTAAATCGTTCTATTCAACCGCCCGCAGGGCCAAACAATCCGCAAATCAAAGTTCCCGAGACATATGAGTTCTCGGTCGGTGACGGCATTGAAGTCTTGGGAGCGCGCAACACCGAAGTTCCCACAACAACAATAAATCTACGCATCAAAGCTGGGCAAAGTCACGAGACATTAGACAAACTTGGCTTGGCCGCGATGACCGCAGGCTTGCTTAATGAGGGTACAACTGAGCGCAGCGCTGAGGAGCTTTCCAATGAGCTTGCAAAACTCGGCTCCTCCGTGTCCTTCAATGCGGGAGAAACCTTCTCCACGATGAACATACGGACGCTCACTAAAAATTTGGACGCAACCCTGGCGATTGCCATGGAGAAGCTGCTTAAGCCAAAGTTTGATCAGGCGGATTTTGATCGGGACAAGGCCAATGCTCTGCAAGGTATCAAAGCGAATAAAAAAGAAGCTTCGCCCACGGCGTCGAATATCTTCAACAAGATGATGTATGGTGCTGATAACCCTACCGCCTATGCGAATAGCGGGACCGAAACGAGCGTTGAAAATATCACCTTGGATGATGTCAGAACTTTCTACGCAAACCACTATTCGCCCAAAATTGCCTCAATTATTGCGGTGAGCGATTTAGACAGCACCGCTATGAAAAGAGCCCTTAAGCCGTTTTCCGATTGGACGGGCGATGATGTCGCGCAAGCCGAGGTGAAACCTTTTCCGAAACTCGCGGGTGGGACATTGTTCTTCTTGGACAAGCCAAATGCGGCGCAAAGCGAAATCCGTATTGGTAAACGTGCCCTTCCCTATGATGCGACAGGCGATTATTACAAGTCTAATGTGATGAATTACCCGCTCGGCGGGGCTTTCAACAGCCGTATAAATCTGAACCTTCGCGAGAATAAGGGTTACACCTATGGCGCTCGGTCCTTCTTTAACGGCAATGAAAGCGGCGGCTGGTACCGCGCGGGAGCGGGCGTTCGGGCCGATGCAACGGCCGCCTCAATCGTCGAATTTGTGAATGAAATTAGCGGCTATTATTCAGACGGGGTGACGCCTGATGAAATAGACTTTACCAAATCATCGCTTGGGCAATCAGATGCCCGGGCCTATGAGACGCCAAGGCAGAAATTAGGTTTTCTCTCACGGATGGCAACCTATGGCCTGAATGCTGACTATGTTGATGAGCAAACCGACATTTTAAAGAAAATGACCAAGGCCGATTTTGACGCCCTCGCCAAAGAACATCTTAATCTGGATGACATGATTATGGTGGTCATCGGAGACAAATCGAAGGTATATGATGACGTGGCCGCCTTAGGGTACAAAATGGTCGAGATAGATGCGGATGGGAACCCAATCTAAATTCGTTCACCGCCAATAGACGCAAAGTAAGTCAAGTGAGGTGTTTTACGTTGATAAAACGCTCGTCCAACTTTGAGATTATTGGATCGAACATATATTAGACCAGAAAATAGCTGTGGTATTTTCCCCTAACCGTGACGAAGGTCACGGTCCCAGCGCGTCTGCTGAGATAGATATATAGTTGCCGGACAGATTTGGCTCAATTTATGGGGCGTAAATCGCCATTATTTAGCTGGCGACCTTATTTGCCTCGCGCTGTTTTTACAGCGTGAGGCGAATAGGGTTCACAAGGTTGCAGAAAAGCTATTTCTGGCCTTATATATCTTTGGGCGCATAATTTTCAAAACGGACATTTTACGCCCTCAAACGCCAATGAGGTCTTATATGTCTGCCCCCGGGACTGAAGAAAAACGCTACAGAGCGTTTATTAGTTACAATCATCAAGACTGGAAGTTCGCAAAGCGTCTTCATACGAGGCTCGAAAATTTCTCTTTCGCAGACAAGGCGACGCCAGGTAAACCAAAACCTCTCTTCCCAATTTTCATAGACAATAATGAACTCAAGGCTGGCTCAAAACTGGATGATGCCATTCAAGAGGCCCTTAGGAAAAGCGACTTTCTAATCGTAATCTGTTCAGGGAGTTCAGTTAAGTCAAAATGGGTCAAGGCGGAACTCGCCCTAATGAGGGAGACGCGCACAGACTCAAAAATCATCGGGGTCATTCCTCCGAAGGGTGGAAATGAAGCACATCTCGCCGAGCTGATGGGGGCAGGTTCAGAACACCTAGCTGCAGATTTTCGGAAGGGGAAAAATCATGCCTTACAGCTCTCAAAAATCGCGGCGACGATATTGAATGTCGAGCTCGATGAGCTATATCAACGCGCAGCCCGACGGAAAAACAAGCAAATGTTAGGGTTAGGCGCGGCTCTATCCGTAATCGCGACACTGATGTCAGGTCTAGCCGCCAACGCCTATCTCGCGGAAAAAGAGGCGGTGCGGCAAAGACAGCAATCTGAGGAAGTCATAGCCTTTATGATTGATGAATTCAGAGATGACCTTGAGAAACTCGACCAGTTAGACCTGCTATCTGGGGTTGGGGCTAAAGCGCAAGATTATTTTGAAAACAGAGATCTCGATGCCCTGTCGGATAGTTCTGTACTGTTGCAATCTCGAACGTTGAGACAACTCAGTGATGTCGACGAGAAGCGCGGAGAAATAGGACTTGCGAAAGAAAGAATTATCGGTGCTCACGCCGCCTCATCGCTGATGATGCGGCGGCGCCCTGACCAAATCGAGACCCTGAAAGAACACGCCGAAAACTCCGATTACTGGGGCTATCTGGAATATCAACTTGGGCACTTGAAGAAAGCAAAGGATCTTTTTCAAACGGCCAAAGATACCTATGAAATTGGAAGAACACTATATCCTAATGATGCTGATATAGCCTGGAAAGAAAGTACAGCCGATCAAAATATCGGGATTATGCTTTTACAAATGGGACGGGCAAATGATGCTAGGCCCTATATAGAGCGCACATTGCGGATTTATGAGGAAGAATATAACAAGGAAAGTCTGAACGAAGAGCGGCTCTATGGGTACGTAAATACATATACTTGGTATATTCGTACCCTCCCCGACGACACCCCAATCTCATTCCTATACGACACACGGCAGAAACAATTAAACTTATTCGATGACATGCGTCAGAAAGGCGCTCGAACAATTCTCAATCAGGCCGAAAAGCTAAATGTTGAACGTGCTGTTGTAATATTACTTCTCCAAAGCGGACGGGACGATGAAGCGGAGGCTCTTATGTATTCCGTACAAAAGGCGTTCAAAACCCTCCTAAAACACGACCCAAATAATGTTGGCTGGCGTCGACATCTTATGCGTTCGAAACTTACACTTGCTCTTTTGCATCACAAATATGGACGTCTAAATGAGCGTAACAGTTTAATTGATGAAACGCTAAAACTAGGCGAGAAACCTAATGGTGAAAAATGGGGGCTGACCACGGACATAGATCGCCGGCTAAATCGCCTGACTGCCTATCGCTTGTTTGACGAGGGCAAACCTCAGCAAGCCTTCAATGTCTTAAATCTTGCCCAAAAGAAAATCGAGGACCATTGGAAGGGCGATTACAATCCCCGCGTAAAATACACCCTCGCTAGCCTCAAGAGTTTCAAAGCAGAACTTCTAAAAAAGACGGGACGTGTTGACGAAGCAAACACCGAGCATGACAATATTTTAAACCTCCTATCTGGAAAAGACAGCTACTCGGTAGCGGAGCAGAAACTGCAATATGAAGCGTATACGGAGCTCGGGCAAGTTGACAAAGCGATGGACTTGCAAACGAAACTAAGAGCGCGGGGCGTGGCACTGGACTGATGGGAACCTGCCCTGCCCCACGCACATAAGAACAGAGCTGTAGCAACCAGTTAATCGAGGCCAAACCATACAAAATCAAACAGAAAGATTTGGACAATCAGCGGGATATATTTTGGATTAAGCCCAGGCTGGTGAAACCGCAGCGCATTATGAAAAGCTGGGGGATATTCAATAACCCCCCAGCCTTAGAGCTGACACTGGTGCGCCCCGCCCAGTCAACATAGCTAGGAATGCCATGTTTGCGGCAGTGCGTATTGTTATTTTTAACAAAAATTTTTGACATTTAGGGCCAAATTTTTAGACCTCTATGCTGCAAGGCCATAATCACCCCGTGTCCAGCCCCCATTTTATGTACCAGTTTGATTCAAAGTTTCTGGGATAGGTGGGCGCATATTCAGGGACTGATGTGACCGGATATGGTTGTACTCCTTGAGCCACAGATTGATGACTATCTGTGCTTGCTGGATACTCATGAACCATTCCGCATTTATATCCCCAAGATTTACTTGGCGGATCAAACGCGCGGGGCGCCGAACCGTTACGCGGTTCGGACACATAATTCAGTCTAAAATTTATCAGGCCAAGCGTGGCTGCCTGCCCTAAATAAATTTAGGCCGCTTTAGATTGGGCGTTGCGAGGAAGTTTTCTATTCGCGAGTAATTCCGCGATCTGCACCGTATTTAACGCGGCCCCCTTGCGCAGGTTATCGGACACGCACCAGAAGTTCAGCGTATTGTCCTGGGTGCTGTCTTCCCGCAGACGTGAAATATATGTCGCGTAATCACCGACACATTCAACTGGCGTGACATAACCGCCCTCTTCGTCTGGCTTATCAACAACCATAATGCCTGGGCTTTCACGAAGAAGCTCGCGAGCCTCATCAGCACTCAGCTCATTTTCTAATTCAACATTGATGCTCTCTGCATGCCCGACAAATGTTGGAACCCTAACACATGTCGCAGAAACTTTGACATTTTTGTCGAGGATTTTCATCGTCTCGGCTTTCATTTTCCACTCTTCTTTCGTATCGCCGCCCTCCATAAAGACATCGATTTGCGGAATTACGTTGAAAGCAATTTGCTTAGTGAAATTGATGGGTTGGAAATGATCATTTGAATAAATGCCCTTGGTTTGGAGCCAAAGCTCATCCATATTTTTCTTCCCGCCGCCCGATACAGATTGGTAAGTTGAAACGACAACACGTTTTACTTTGGCGCGATCATGTAAGGGCTTCAGCGCGACCACCATTTGGATGGTTGAGCAATTTGGATTGGCAATGATACCTTTTTTGAAGTTCATGACTTCATCAGCATTTACCTCTGGCACGATAAGCGGCACATCAGGGTCCATGCGCCAGGCCGAGGAATTGTCGATAACAACGCATCCGGCGGCCGCAATCTTCGGCGACCATTTTTTAGAGACGTCACCGCCTGCACTCATCAACGCAATATCGACAGTCGTGAAATCAAAGGTATCGAGATCTTCGCATTTGATGTCTTGGTCGCCATAGCTGACCTCCCGGCCAACAGATTTACGGCTCGCGAGGGCATGGACCGCATCAACGTGCAAATCGCTCTCGGCCAAAATCGTAAGCATTTCGGTCCCGACATTACCTGTGGCCCCTACGACGGCAAAACGATAGCCCATGATGATCTCCATTTGATCGGTTAATAAAAAGCGAGCGGCTCCTACGCCAGAGCGGCAAGAATCGCAAGGCCTTAGCGCTTACCCTTTAAACGCAGCCCGACAGCCAATGCGATAAAGCCAACAAAACCAAAACCAGCGAGCTCAAACTTGGTGAAGCCTAAGAACCAAGGCGTCGTCCATCCGTGCATGCCCTCAACGCCCGCAGGAACGCCGTTCAGCATAATGGCCCCCAAGAGAACAGCCAAAAGCGCAAAGACTCCCATCATGGCAAACATCATGTTATAAAACCGTTGATCCGAGGCGCGCTGGGACGCTTTGCGTTGTTGCACACGCTGATACCGCGAAGTCCGGCGAACACGTCTCGGTTCGGGTTTTCCTGCCTCTGTTGGGTCAATATCAGACATGAACAATCCCTAACATGGCGCAATTGGAATTTCATGTTAAACTCTCAGCATGAGAATAGCCGCCCTTCTTGCCGCCGCCTGCCTTCTACCCGCCTCAATCTATGCATTGGGGCCGGATGATCCCTATCCAGATATCGAGAACAGCGAGCCGCTATCCCAAACTGAATTGCGAGCAGAATTTACGGGCAAAACTCACGTTGGCAGCTATAATTTCTTGAACCCAAATATCACAACCTTCGCATTTGAAGAAACCACTTCAGATGACGGCAAAATTCGACATATCCAGCAAGGCATAGTCGATACGGGTCAATGGGAAATAATGAAAAACATTATCTGTTATGATTACGACGACCCGAAACTTCTCCAAGCCTGCTTTCGAATGTATCTCATTGGGAATTGCTATTATCATTATCAGGTCAGTGCCGCAGGCTTTCCAAGATATGGCTTTACGGCCCGCAGCGTGATAAAAGGAGACGTCCCCAATTGTGAGCCGAGCTATGTTTAGACGTATATTCGCAGCCATTATCGCCGTAGGGCTTCCCGCCCTAGGGTATGCCCAAACCCAAGACACAGATATCCGCCCAAGTGCCAATCAAATTATCGGCGAAGATATCAAAAAAACCTTCTCGGACGTTACAATGGACGGCGCCTATAATTTTGGCAGAAATGGGAAAGCGCAATCCTTTTACATCGAAAAACACAACCCCGACGGAACGCTCACATATGAAGAAGATGGTAGCGTCGAGCCAGGTCGATGGTTCGTTCGCAAGGATGCGTTATGCTTCACCTACCCTTCCAATTTACTCGCAGGCGGGTGTTTCCGGGTCTATCAGGTTAAAAATTGCTATTATTTTTACTCAACATCGCGTCGACAAATTGCTGGCGAAAATGGTCAGCCCTATTGGATCGCGCGTGCCGTGAGACAGGGCGAAAGAGTGCAGTGTGAAAAGGCCATCACTTAAATATCATCAACCAACACGTAGGCTCAACTCGTTAAATTGGAAAATCGCCGGCGAAGGTTATTCAGCTTAGTGTCATCTTTTAAAAGCCACCCTTTATTTTTATGTTTGATTTGTCCACTGTTGCCCCATGCGAATAGAACCTCACACCTTAGGAAGTGGACAACGCGCGCCATTGGGCTTGGCTCTTGGCGGCGGCGTTGCGCGTGGCTGGGCTCATATCGGGGCGATGCGCGCTTTAATTGAAGCTGGTATTAGGCCAGACATAATTGCAGGAACTTCTATTGGCGCGATTGTGGGCGCGGCCTACCTCTCCGGAAAATTAGATGTGCTGGAAAAATGGTCCCGTTCACTTACCCAACGAAAAATGATGGGCTATATGGACGTCCGCTGGGGCGGCTCAGGCTTAATGCGGGGCGACCGTCTTGCAAGAGTTCTAAATCACTACATGGGCGATGTGAGAATTGAAGAATTAGACCGCAAATTCGCCGCCGTGGCCTGCGACCTACGGACGGGCTATGAAGTCTGGCTCCAGCGCGGCCCTATTGTCCCCGCCATACGCGCGTCCTATGCGCTTCCCGGCGCCTTCGAGCCTGTCAAAGTTGATGGGCGATTCATGATTGATGGCGCCTTAGTTAACCCCGTTCCAGTTTCGGCTTGCCGTGCCCTTGGGGCGCATATGGTTATTGCCGTAAGCCTCAATGGGGACGCTTTTGGTCCAATGGGCAGTAGTCATGAAATTGACCTAGATGGTGATTTTGACGACGACGAGGCAGACGCCTTTGAGCTCGCTAGTCAAAGCCTCAATAAATTGCGGCCAGATCGACTACTCCTGAAATCCATGATTGGGGAAGTTCGCCCAGGAAAAAGCCCCAAAATTGGATCTGTGATGATGGGCACTTTGAACATTGTTATGGATCGGATTTCCCGATCTCGTTTAGCGGGCGATCCGCCAGACGTTTTTGTCGCACCCAGAATCGGACATATTGGGATGCTCGAGTTCACCAAGGCTGCCGAACTTATCGAAAGAGGCTATGCCGCAATGCAACATGAGATTCCGCTGATTCGGTCAGTTATGGATGTCCTGTCGCAAATGCCATCTGCTGCAGCCCCAGAAGAAAAAAAACCAAAACCCGACCTTGAAGCGAACCTGGTTACACCTTCCAAAACATGACGACTTTCCCTTTTCTTTAGCAGATTTCAATACGCCTACACGCCACAGGTGAAGCTCATCGCAATTACGAGGAATCTCCTTACCAACATGAGCTATGCTAACGCAAAGGGCTAGACGTGCTACCACAGCGCCAAACAAAATGTGCGAATGACAACGCACCCATCCAAGCGACTAAATTTAATACTTTAGTGCGGCCAACGCCGGCGCCTATTCGGCGTAAAGCGAAAACCCCTCATGAGCGAAGATTCCTCCCCGGCCTGTCATGGATAATTCCATTTCTTGTCATCGTTGCAGCTGGCTTCATTCTCTGGGAAGAGATGCCGCTCAAAAGTCTGTTTTGGCCATCCATTCTAATCGGCACTATCCTGATGATATCGACGCTGAAAGCAAAATACCGTCCTGAGCTTAGGAATATATCGAGCTTGCTCATGACCGGGGCTTTCTCAACCGCAATCGCCGCTTATCTATCGGATAGCGGTTTCACACTAATCGGGGTCGAATTACTTATCCTAATTTCGACCCTCGCAATTTTGATTGGGTGGGTTTTTCAATCAAAATCGGCTATTCTCCTCAGCGTTTTCTCCAATATTTTATATCTAACCAGCCTGTTTCCGGAACTCGGGATAGTAACGGGAATAGGAGAACAGACTTCACATCTCGGCGCGGAACTCGTCCCTTGGCTAATATTGGGTCAAATTCTCCTTGCTCAGCACCTAAGGTCACCCATGGTTCTGATTGCGGCCATTACCACAGGGTATATTTGGTTGATTTACTCAATCAGTGAGATGCTCCTGGAGCACATGGCTGGGATAAGCTTTGTCATTGCCGCAACTCACTATTGGTATGGAAAATGGAGAGCAGAAAACGCGGTTTTTGGAGCGGACATTCATCGCATGAGCGCGTGGTGTATCGCGATCGGGGCTGCCCTTTTTGTGCAATCAATTTGGTTGAATACAGCGGGCCCGCAAATCAAACCCTATGAAACGCCAAGCCTAGTTTGGTGGTCGATCACGGGCGCGGCAACCTTCTGTCTTTTTGTTATCTCGCTTCAACGCTATAAAACATCCCATATTTCCCTATTCGGCACATTTGCGCTTTGCGCCGCAACGCTTTTGCTCTCTGTCGCTGCGGTGATGCCTGAATTCGTTCGGTCGAGCCTTGAAACTGTCCCTGGGTTAAACGCACATCCTAGCCTAGGGTTTGTGATAGGCGCCGCAATTATCGCGTCAGGGTTCTATTGGCTGGTAGGCGGTTTAAAGTCTGGAAGGCTTTTGGACATGAGCATGGGGGCTATTGTCATCGGCATTCAAGCGACGATTCTCTTCAAGCCTGAAAAGTTCAATGCGGACTTGGGCGTAATATTTGTCGTATCTCTGATTTGTACGCTTTGTGTCGGCGGCTTAGTGGCCGGTGCAACATCAGACCAATCCAAATTAGACGATAATTTCGCTTAGGACCCTCGACATTCTGCAAATCGGGTCTATCAGAGCCTATGACTTCTGACACTGGACAAGGACAGGCCGCCCGCCAATGGTTTATCAATGTTGATGGGCAAGCTTATGGGCCTTTCGACGACAAGACCCTGTGGAGCTATATGCTTGAAGGGAGAGTGGGCGCGCAATCTCTCATTAGTCATAGCGCCAATAAGGGATATCGCCTCGTCGCCTCGAATGTGGGGTTAATGAATTGGCTGGCTGAAGCCCAGAAAAGCCAAAAGCCAGAAGTCGCCGCCGATCATCCCGCGACGACATTTATGATCATGGCGGAGATAAAATCAGGGCGCGGCATGAACTTTCTTCAAACGCTTCAAAGTTTAGGACCAACCCAACGGTTAGGCGGTTCAGTTTGGGTCTTACAAGCCAGGACGACCGCGGACATGGTGCGAGACATTTTATCTCAGCCTCTCGGTGCGGATGACCGCCTTTTCATTCTCGATAGTTTTGCCAATAAAACGGCTTGGTTTAATCTGTCACCCGAAATGGATGAGCAAATCGCGCGTTTATGGGATATCGATAATTAGCGTTTTCAATCAATGCGTTGCAAGTCGTTTTGAAAGCGTTTCGAATTCGCGACATAGAATTGCGAACCCATTTTCAGATTTACTGCCTGTTCATCCGATAAGGTTTTCACGATCTTCCCGGGAGAGCCCATCACAACTGAATTATCAGGTATAACTTTACCCTCAGTTACGAGCGCATGCGCGCCTATTAAACAGTTTTTGCCGATCACAGCCCCGTTCAATATTGTAGCCCCTATCCCGACCAGGCTTCCATCTCCAATCGTACACCCGTGAACCATTGCCAGATGCCCCACAGTTACATCCTCTCCAATTGTTAGGGGTGAACCAGGATCGGAATGACAGACGGCGCCATCTTGGATGTTTGAGCGTGCCCCTAATTGAATTGGGTCATTATCACCGCGAACCGTTGCACCAAACCAAACCGAGCTATTCTCAGCCATTATGACATTCCCGATTACAGAGGCTGTCTCAGCCACCCAGGCGGTTTCATGGCAATAAGGTATAATTTCCGCTAAACGATAGACGGCCATTAACTCTCGTCCAAATCCTGCTGTAAAATGGAAATGTTCAGATCATAAGAAATATCTGCTGGGTCCTCGTCGTCGATATAAAGCAGGCCCAGAATTTCATTGTCGAGATATACCTCTACACTATCTTGAACCTTACGAGGCTTGAGCTCGATTCCTTCGGTTCCGAATCGCTTGCGAAGGTAGGATTGAACTTGAGAAATTTGTTGAGGGGTCATGAGCTTTCCTAAAGTGTTTGATCCATTGAGCCGGCGGGATTGCCGCAGCACGGCCCGCCAACGGGTTTCGCAGGCACGCCTGCAACTGTGCAATTTGCTTCAACCGCTTTCAGAACGACAGAACCAGCCGCAATCTTCGCGCCATCACCAATTGTGATATTCCCAAGTACGGATGCATTTGCGCCAATCAAAACCCGTTCGCCAATTTTTGGATGACGGTCCTCATCAGACTTCCCCGTCCCGCCAAGCGTTACACCTTGCAGGATTGAACAATCATCACCGATTACGGCCGTTTCTCCCATGACGAACCCCGTCGCATGATCAAGCATCACGCCGCATCCAATTTTAGCGGCCGGGTTAATGTCCACCCCAAACAACTCTGAACTCCGGTTTTGAAGGTGAAAGGCGACCAAATCTCGCCCCTCAGCTAGAAGGGCATGCGCTAGTCTATGTGTCTGAATCGCCATGAAACCTTTAAAGTAGAGAAAACACTGCAGGTAGGTCTGGCACGCCGGGTCACGCTCTCGGACCGCTTCTAAATCCCGCGCAACGCACGCAATTATGGAGTCATCACCAGCGAGGGCTTCGGTCAATACGGTTTGCATCTTCAGAGCTGAAAAGTCTGGTGTAGACAGCTTATTAGACAAATGATTTACCAAGGCTCCGCCCAAGTCATTTTGATCTAATATGGTGGCATGGAGAAGTGAGGACATGGCCACTTCGCGGGCCGAATATGCGGCGGCTTCTTCCTTCAAAATCGTCCAGACGCAAACATCTTTTGTATCTGTACAATCTTCCAAATGGCTCGTGATAATTAGGTTGGGCATTCCTGCCTCCTTATTTGGTCTCGATGGCTTTTTAATCATCACAGCGCCGAAACCCAAGAGAAATTATAGGAAAAATAATGGGTTACGAAAAAAGTGCGTTTTTTCGGAGTTTTATCCACGTCCCCGATAAGGCGGCACACCCTGATCAGGAATCCAAACTCCTTCTGGAGCTGTCCCATATTGGTAGAAAACATCAATTGGAATGCCGCCACGCGGAAACCAATACCCACCAACACGGAGCCATTTTGGCTGGATCTCTTTGACTAAACGTTGCCCTATACCCGTTGTGCAAGCTTCGTGAAAATCACCATGATTTCTAAAGCTGCCCAAATATAATTTGAAAGCCTTGCTTTCAACAATCCAGGCAACAGGGCAGTAATCCACTACTAAATGAGCGAAATCGGGTTGACCCGTAACAGGACAGATAGACGTAAATTCGGGCGCGACGAGGCGAACCATATAAGGTTCATCACAGGGGTTTCTAACCCGCTCTAGCACAGCCTCGTCTGGGCTAGTAGGCAACCCATTTTGCTGCCCGAGTTGATCTAAATTTGCATAGCGATTTGACATAATCGCCCGATAAACTGCCGAACCGCTGCACGCAACCTGCTTTTACGCGGTAAAGCCTTAATCGGCAATATATCGCAGGGCCCAAGCCTTCAGGACGTGAGCCACATATTCCGCGTCAGCAGGGTTTTTTAGCAAGAGATGATCCGCGCCATCAAGGCTCACAAAGCTCTTGGGATGTTTTGCCAAGCGATAAATATGCGATGCATTATCAATACTGACGACCCGATCTTGGGGTGAATGAAATATAAGTAGTCCGCGCTCTAATGAGCTGATTTCAATGCCAATATTTTGATTCTCTACATCATCAACAAATTGCTCCTTAATGACGAACGGCCGCCCGCCCAAAAGAACCTTTGCCTCGCCCTCCTCTTCGATTTCCTCAAGTTGATCGGCGAATTGATGCAGGATATGGGTCGTATCGCACGGGCTCCCTATTGTCGCGACAGCTTTCACTTGCGGGATTTCATCCGCGACTTTCAAGGCAGCGGTCCCGCCAAAACTATGCCCAATCAAAATACACGGCGGACCGTAATTTTCAGCCATAAAAAGCGCGGCTTGCCGGATATCTTCACAATTTGTGCTAAAATTGGTGTTTGAGAAATCTCCGTTGCTTTCACCAAGGCCAGTGAAATCAAAGCGCATCATTCCATATCCGTCGTCCACCAATGTGCGGGAAATTGTGCGAATAGGTTTCAGATCCTTTCCGATTGAAAAACCATGGGCAAACAAGACCCAAGACGTCACCTTGCCATCTTCTGGAAAATCAACTTTCCCAGAAAGCGTATGCCCTAAGGCACCTTTAAAACTAACTTTCTCCGTTGGCATTTAGGCCCCCACTATTCCGCGATCACCCATAACATATCGAAAAACATCTGAATAATCGAAAAGTAACGAGATAAAGATTATACTCATCGCAAGTTTCACAAACCGTCCCGTCCATTTGCGATCAGGATGCAGATTTCGAGACTTCCATAAATATGCGAGGAGGGGTGTCCAGACGATTACATGCGCGAGACCCAATATTCGCGTATACCCATATTTGTGAAAGAGAGCAGACATGAGGATCACATTCAAAATCATGGCAATTACCATGACGCGAGGACGCCAATCTTTAATCGCAAAAGGCAGTGCCGCTATGTGAAGCCCGCTCATTATCATCACCCAAATCACTACCCATGAAGGCTGCGCCAATATATGCTCATACATTGTCATAGCCTCAGCCTCCAAAGCACTGATTTAGACTATTAAAACGCGAGACGAAAGGCCTCGATAAAACGGTCCAGTTCTGCCGTTTCTAGGTGATTTATGCCGGCAGCCGCGGCTCGCCCTCCGCCAGTCTTGAATTGCAGGGCCAGTTTGTCGGCACCCTCTCGTCGCGAAATCGGGGCGCGAATAGATACGAGAAAACCCCCAGTCTGTTCCGTCAAAATAGCATGGGCCCTATCGGGGTTTTCTTGGGCCAATTTATTCCCAAACATCCCAGACACACGCCTTGAACCAGGTTCATCAGGTAAAACTCTGACCTCTCCAGTTGAGTCGGATTTTAATATTTTTGACCCAGCCGCCACACTGAAATCATCCGCATAGCCTTGCAGTAACTTCCCCATTACCTCCGGCTTTTCCTCGAGGAATGCCATCGGTGACTTAAAGCCCGCCATCTCACGGTAGAGGTCAGCGGGATGGAAATGCAGATCCGCCTCTGACCCGCCATAGCCATTATAATTGACCATTTCGCCTAACGACCTCAATTTCGCCATAGGCAAATCAAGGCCATTTGCGAGCCGTTCTGCCATCGCAGGGAAATTATCGCCAAATGATGCGGCTACAGCCCAGGCCCTATGCGCGCCCCCGAGATATTGATCAACCAAAACCGCCGTACAAATTTCTCCAGCCGTATTGATATGAGTTTCTAGATGCGGGTGCTCTAAGCCTTCACCCGCATTGTGATGATCAAAGTAGAGAACGGAAGCCCCTTCCCCTAGAACTCGCTCCAAATCGGCGTGATTGGACCGTAAAGAGATGTCTAAAACGGTTACTTTATCACCGGGTTCGACTGTGACACGGTCTAGTAACTTGATATCGCGCTTACGTCCTGTCACCAGGGTAGCATCTCGCGGGTCGCTAAGCCTGAGTTGCACCAAGGAAATTATGCCGTCCGCATCTCCGTTGAATACATCATAATCCATAGTAAGCCTTTGTCGTAAAATTCGACTTTGTAAAAATCAGTTGACTAGTAGTGACCAGGCCCAATCAGGTCAACCGAAGCAAATTTCAGCTGTTCGTGCAAAAATGGTTGCACCTGCCGCACGCTTTGATATGGCGGTCTCGTTCTGCTGCGGGCGTGGTGGAATTGGTAGACACGCAAGACTTAAAATCTTGTTTCCGTATGGAAGTGCCGGTTCGATTCCGGCCGCCCGCACCAGAGCTCTCCGAAGCAATTCTCCGCTTACGTTCCTTATTGCATGGGCGAGAAATGAGACGAAATGATTCCCAAAGGCTGGAGTCAGCTCACACTATACCGCAGAAGCCCTTTCTGCCTTCCGGCCTGCCAGGCAGATAAAATTGAAATTAGCAAAAAAATCCTTTCGCCCAATGGCGTTTATCCAAATATCTCGCTTAAACGCATAATTCAGGACACATTACCCTTTATATAGGCTTTGGAAATGCCGATTTAGATTTGTCTTCGCAAGATCGGGGTGTGGAGCAACGGAAGGACTAAAATTTAATTCGTGCAACGACGACTTCATTTTGGAGCCGAGATTGCGGCATAACTAACGCCCGAGGATTCTCATATGTCACCTGATGACAAATCTATTTCGACGACGTTTACATTCGAAACAGTTAAGTCACCGCCAGACTCCAGAACCCTTCATAAGATTGCCAATAATCTAACAACAGACGGTTTAAAAATAGAAAAAATCGCCCTTTTCGAACACCCTTTGGAAGCCCGTATCTTCATTCGGGATGAGGCGCTTAGGTCTAAAACACAAAAACGGTCCTTAAACATCTTTAAGCAGCCTCCCGAAACTGAAATATGCGACTACGTATTGCGCCTCGCGCTACGGAAAAGCCATAAATCCAAGGGCACATGCTCCTACACAATTGAGCGCTACAATTATTTGTCTGGGCTCAAACCGTCTCGGCAGCTGCTTTCTTCGAAAAGGTTTGAACACGTCGCCCATCTACTCTCACATGACATTTCAAAGACCCTATCTAATACCAAGACACCAAAACATGGGGCCTATAATCGCGCATAAACCGAAGTTGAAAACTTAACTCCTACAGCCCTGATTTTTTCAAATAATTAAAGTTATGGTGCCCCATCCACCCCCTTCCAGATTATCTAAATTTACCATGAGCAAAAGAAAAATATCCAACTCCATTGGACGACAGGACATCAGTGATGCCGTTTACCGTGAAATCGGTTTATCTAAATCTGAGTCCGCGGACCTGGTAGAAAGTGTTATCGTAAAAATTTCTGACCAACTAGTCGCTGGAGAGGACGTTAAACTCGCAAAATTTGGAGCTTTCGTTATAAGTGACAAGGTTGCGCGACCGGGGAGAAACCCCCGAACAGGAGAAAGCGTTACAATCGCGGCACGACGAGTTGTAACCTTTAAACCTTCGGCCAAATTACTAAGCCGAGTTAATTCCAAATCTAAAAAGTAGAATGGACCTATTTAACAATTAGGTATTGGCGCGTTATGGACACAAATTCACTCACAAAAGAGCAAGTTATTTTCCTTCTGTCGGACAAGGTAAATTGTGCGCCAGACGCTTTATTTTTTCTATTTAGCGCGAAGATTTCAAGTAAGGAATGTTTCGAATCTTTGAAAATTCCCGACTTTAGGGCGCACTCCATCAAGAAAACGTCGTTTCAACTTAAATAACATTCTTGATGCGGAAACAAATATGAAACGTGAAGATTTGTATATGCGGTCTTTCCGAGGGGAAGATGGCTTCAACGAATTCGTGAAAAATTTTGGGGGCGACCCCGTTTTAGTGACGGAGAAAGCCGGCTTAGCCCCCTCTCTTCCGACTGGCCTTATCAATTTTGAGTCCTTTACTGGAGTTTGCCACTTATTTGAAGAAGCCGCAAAACAAACAAACGAGCCATATTTCGGATTGAAATGGGCCTTTCATCAACCCTCGGATTTTCGCTTTAGCGGACCAACGGTATTATTATTATCCATGGCTAAAAATGCGCGACAATGGATAGATATGGCAATCGATTATCAAAAGATTCACACCAATGGTATTTCCTTCCACTATAGAGAGGATCCCGAAAAAAAATATCGTTACGGGATATATAAACCTACATCCCCTCGCGCCCCCATGTCGTCAATTAGTCGAGCAATTAATGGCTGGAATTGCGCGATTGGGGCAGCAATTCGTTCCAGATTTTAAACTCGACCTTGTGACCTTTCAGCATAGCCCACCTGAAGATATGACCTTATACAATAAAGCCTTTCGGTGTCCTGTCGTCTTTAACGCCGAACGTACAACCATCGTAGCTAACTATAAGTATCTCGAATTAGAAAAAACGACCCTTCTTACGAAAATGCTCACGCCTCTCATAAAAAGATATATGAATTGGCAACTCGCGAGACACCCCAAGGCAACCCAATCCATTTCAATGGTTGTAACTGAAGTCATACCTGTAATTTTAGGGATGAAGGGGTCTGACATTCAACACGCGGCAGGAGCTCTAAATTTGCACCCAAAAAAATTGCAACGTTTGTTGAAATCTGAAGGGACGAGCTATTCGCAAATTCTTGATAATGTTCGGATGAATATTGCGGCTCGAATATTAATCGAGTCTGACATTTCAATCATACGTCTGGCAAAAATGCTGGATTATTCGTCTGATAGATCCTTTACAGCAGCGTCAAAAAGATGGTTCGGTATGGGGGCAACGGAATATAGAAAGCACCTAAAATCAAAAAATTGAATTTACCTCTCTGGAGACAGCAAAAGAATTAATGCCTCTAAATCACTTTTAACCTGGGCAAGCGTCGTTTCGCTAACACTTCGGGCCACAAAATTAATGCCGCGAAGACTTTCATTGAACCAAGGGTAACTGCCGATTGAAACATCTCCATATTTCATTTCAATCTCCGCCAAACCTGCAGCGGCATTTCCCTCACCTATCCCCGTAGCTTCTACGGAAATTTGATAGACTTTAGCGCCGCCCTCTATCCGGTGAGTAATATCCGCCAACATGCCCCGCATAATTTGTGGAACGCCCGCGAGGGTAAATACATTGTGTGTTTGAAACCCTGGTGCTTGGCTAACTGGATTATCAATCAAATACGCGCCATCGGGGATACGCGCCATGCGCCGCCGCGCTGCATTCAATTCACTTTCTTCATAGCGTTTGCGAAGTTCATCCAGCGCATCTTCTCGCTCGGAAATGCCCAGACCAAAGGCTGCCGCAATACAATCCGCCGTAATGTCATCATGCGTCGGACCGATTCCCCCGGTTGTGAAGACATAATCGAATCGCTCCGAGAATTTTCTCACGCTATCTCGAATAACGTCTGCGTTGTCCGACAAAATACGGGCCTCACCAACCTGCACGCCCAAAGGCTCAAGGAACTTAGCGATAGTCGCCAAATTAGTGTCCTGCGTGCGGCCCGACAAGAGCTCGTCGCCAATCAGTAATATGCCAGCTGTTACTTTCTTTTTGTCCGTCATGCCGCGAGCGATATACCGCAGCATTTTCTGTGGCAACTCCCCTCAACCCGTTCTATATACCTGTCATGAACTATGTAGACGCAGCAGATGCCCCCGACCTAAGGGATGGCGTCATTAAAATTCACGGGCCAGACGGCTTTACTGGCATGCGTAAAGCGGGTCAGTTGGCTGCCCGCTGTCTGGACATGCTGGCCCCGCTCGTGAAGCCCGGTGCGACAACCGCCCAAATTGACCGCGCGGCGATGGAGTTCATCCTAGATCATGGCGGCATCCCTGCCTGCCTTGGCTATCGCGGATATCAGCACACGGTCTGCACATCGATCAATCATGTTGTTTGTCACGGTATCCCGAATGATAAGCCTCTCAAAACAGGCGACATTGTCAACATAGATGTCACCGCCATCGTCGACGGATGGCATGGTGACACCTCGCGCATGTATCCCGTCGGCGAAGTCAACCGCCGCGCAGAGCGTCTGACGCAAATCACTTATGACGCTCTGATGTTAGGTATCGCGGCCGTGAAACCCGGCGCAACGACGGGTGATATTGGTCATGCGATTCAAAAATTCGCCGAGGGCGAGCGCTGCTCCATTGTCACAGATTTCTGCGGACATGGCCTGGGCAAACTCTTCCATGACAGCCCGAACATCCTTCATTATGGTCGCCCAGGCGAAGGCGAAACGCTACGTGAAGGCATGTTCTTCACGATTGAGCCGATGATTAACCTCGGCAGACCTGACGTAAAAATTCTGTCTGACGGCTGGACTGCGGTAACACGCGACAGGAAACTGACCGCGCAATTCGAACATTCGATTGGTATAACCAAAGATGGGTGTGAAATCTTCACGACCTCTCCCGCTGGTTTGCACTACCCGCCCTATTTCTAATCCTGCCAAACCCAAGCCGCATTATGCGGATCATCGTGACCGTCTGCGTGCGCGCTTTCGGGAGGGCGGAGCCGCCGCTTTGCAAGATTATGAACTGCTAGAGCTGTATCTCTTCAACTCCATTCCACGCCGAGACGTAAAACCCGTTGCGAAAGATTTGATGCGTCTGTTTGGGAATGTAGGGGAAATTTGCGGCGCGCCCGTGCATCGCCTCACCGAAGTTAAAGGCATTGGCGAGAAAACTGCGCTGGACCTTAAACTACTGCACGCGATGAGCGCGCATATGGCGCGCGAGAGCGTCTTAGGTCGCCCTGTTCTCTCTAGCTGGAACGCCCTGCTAGATTACTGCCGAACGGCCATGCAATTTGAACCCGTGGAGCAATTTCGGGTCTTATTTCTAGATAGGAAAAACCGACTTATTGCGGATGAGATATTGGGGAAAGGCACGATAGACCGCGCCCCTGTTTATCCCCGCGAAATCGTCAAACGCGGCCTCGCACTCGAGTCCACGGCCATCATTCTTGCGCATAACCACCCCAGCGGAGACCCAACCCCCAGTCAGTCCGACATAGATATGACATTCACAATTGTCGAAACTTGCAATGCGGTGGGGATATCCGTCCACGACCATCTGATTATTGGTCGTGAAGAAGTCGCTAGTTTTAAGATGTTAGGCCTGATGTGACTTGACCCCTCACGTTTTTGCCGTTCTTGTAGGCGAAAATAATAAGGGAAAGCCAATGAGTGAATCACCGAAAATGAGTGAAAGCAAGCGATACCGGACGCTTGTCCTTTGCCTCCTGACGCTCATGTATGTGGTTAGCTTCATCGATCGTCAGATTATCGGGATTTTATCACCCTTCATAAAAGAAGACTTAGGCTTTACAGACACTCAACTCGGCTGGCTCAAAGGGCTGGCCTTCGCCTTTCTATACGCGATTGCAGGCATCCCAATCGCTTGGCTTGCTGATCGCTACAGCCGAAAGAAAATCATCACACTTGCCTTGATTGCGTGGAGTGGTTTCACCGCTCTCACCGGAGCGGTCAGCAGCTTTATATATATGTTTTTGGCTCGAATGGGGGTGGGCATTGGTGAAGCGGGCGGCAGCCCGCCATCTCATTCAATCATTTCTGACCTTTACCCAAAAGAGAAACGCGCCTCGGCACTTGGGTTTTATTCGCTTGGCATTCCTATTGGCATTGGGTTTTCGTATCTTTTGGCTGGCGCTCTAGTCGAAAGTTTGGGCTGGCGCGGTACGCTCATTTTTCTAGGAGGCTTCGGCATTTTACTCGCTATCGTTCTCGCCATCGTTGTCAAAGAGCCAAAACGCGGACAACTCGATGGGGAAAACCTAAAACTGAAAACCGTCGGCATATGGGAGTCCATCGTTACGCTTGCAAAAATCCCCAGCTGGTTCGCAATGTGTATGGGCATCGCTTGGGTGAGTTTTGGCGGTTATGCGGTTTCCGCGTGGGGCATTGACTACATTTTACGCTTCAAGCCCGAGTATTTGCCGCCGAAATATGGCGGTGAGCCTGGGTCATTCAAATGGTTGATGTTCTGGTTTGGTATGCTCCACCTGTTTGGATATGGTGCTGGAACATATTTTGGTGCTCTACTCACGGAAAAACTCGCTAAGAGGAGCGTAAGTTTTTATGGGATTATGCCAGGGGCCGTCTTGTTGATTGGTGTCCCCGCGCTGATCGCCGCCTTCTGGGTTCAGAGTATTATAGCCCATTTGTTCTTTGTAACTATCTATCTGATAAGCGCAGGCTTCTATCTGGGCCCTAGCTTTGCGACCGCTCAGACTCTGGCACCAATTAATATGCGAGCCATGTCAACGGCCCTGTTTTTCATGATTCTAAATATCATTGCCCTTGGCGGCGGACCGACATTTGTCGGCATAATGAGCGAAAGACTCATGGAGACGCATGGAAACGTTCACTCGCTCCGTCTTGCTATGTCAATGCTGGTTGTGCCTTACATCCTATCGGTACTGGCATTTTTCTGGGCGGCAAAAACGCTTCCTAAGGATTGGGATGAGGCTGACAGACGAAATAAAGAGATGGCAGCTCAGAGCGAGACTTGACCTCACGCAGTTCGTCGCCTTTAAGCGCGGCGTTCCGAACAAGTGAGTCTTCCCCATGATTGAACGTTATGCCCGCCCCGAAATGACCGCCATCTGGTCGGCTGCGACCAAATATCGGATTTGGTTTGAAATCGAGGCGCACGGCTGTGATGCCTTGGCTGATCTTGGCGTCATTCCCAAGTCAGCCGCGGAGAACATTTGGAAACGCGGCGGCTCAGCCGAATTTGATGTTGCGAAAATCGATGAGATTGAGCGCGAGGTTAAACATGACGTCATCGCTTTCCTTACCCATCTGGCGAGTTTCATCGGTGAAGATGCGCGTTTTGTGCACCAAGGTTTCACTAGCTCGGATATATTGGACACGACATTATCCGTGCAAATGGCACGTGCCACAGATGTCCTTCTCGTCGGAATGGACCGCGTCCTGACAGCGCTTGAGAAGCGCGCGAAAGAACATAAATATACAATCACGATTGGCCGAAGCCACGGTATTCATGCCGAGCCGACAACATTTGGCGTGAAGCTCGCGCGTTTCCACGCGGAAATGGCCCGTGGCCGCGCCCGCCTCGTCCGAGCCCGCGAAGAAATTGCCGTTTGCGCGATTTCTGGGGCGATTGGCACATTTGCAAACATCGACCCCGCCGTCGAAGCTCATGTTGCTGAGAAAATGGGTCTCGCCATTGAACCTGTATCAAGTCAGGTTATCCCGCGCGATCGCCACGCAGCTTATTTTGCAGCGCTGGGCGTTATTGCTTCGTCCATCGAAAATATCGCAGTCGAAATTCGCCACTTGCAACGCACCGAGGTGCTAGAGGCCGAGGAATTTTTCTCTAAAGGCCAAAAAGGCAGCTCTGCCATGCCGCATAAGCGCAACCCAGTCCTCACAGAAAATTTGACCGGATTAGCACGCCTCGTCCGCATGGCGGTCGTTCCTGCCATGGAAAATGTCGCCCTCTGGCATGAGCGCGACATTTCGCATAGCTCAGTTGAGCGTGGAATCGGACCAGACACAACAATTCATTTGGACTTCGCCCTGCACCGCTTAGCAGGAGTCATCGAAAACCTTGTTGTCTATCCTGAGAAAATGAAGGCCAATATGGACCGCCTGGGGGGATTGCATAACTCGCAACGTTTTCTACTCGCCCTCACCCAAGCCGGTGAGCAACGCGAAAGCGCCTACCGCCTTGTGCAACGCAATGCGATGAAAGTATGGGAGCTCTTCCGGACCAAAGGCAACGCGGGAGATGGGGCTTTTCTAGAGTTGCTACTGAAAGATGATGACGTCACCGCCCTACTGTCGGAAAGTCAAATTCGCGACATGTTTGATGATGGATACCACATGAAATTTGTGGACGTTATCTTTGATCGAGTTTTCAGCTAGGCAACAAATCCTACAATTTACGGTTAATTTTCATTAAGAAGCCTGACTTCCCTGTTAGGCTTTCTCCATTTTTGCCTTAACAGGCAGTAAAAATCTGCCCAATCCATGAAGTTGACGGGATGACTGCAGGCAGCCCGATATTTTTTAAAAATATTTTTTCCCAATAAAACAAGGCCTTGCCGAGCGCATTAACGATTTTGGAAACCATTCTAAACAAGCTCCTAACAGGCGATTTGGGAGATGTTTACCAATGGGTGTTACATAACTCCCAAGAACAAAAACAATATCGTGAACCCTAGACACAATCTGACATCAAGGACCAACTCAACATGAAACGTCTATCTTCTTTCATCGCCGCCTCACTCGTAACTGCGGCTTTCGCAGCGCCCGCATTGGCTGCTTCTCCAGACGTCTACGTCGTAAACTTCCGCAATGCGCAAGATAACAACTCGGCACGTTTAGACTCTCAACTCTCCTCCGCTCTCGCTATTTCTGGCGTAAATGCTGAAGAAGTTGTCATCGACACTTCAACTGCGGCGAAGTGGGAAAAAGGCGCTCATGAGGCCTTTGACCGTGACATCGTCCCTGTCTTCAACCAATGGGTTGGCCTCCCGGGGTTCGCTGCTGTTGTCGACGCCAAAACAAAACGCGTCATTGGATGCGTAAACGGTACATTCTCCGCGAATGAGATGGCCGACAAAATTCGTCAAATGGCGTCTCAAGCCTCAGGCTCTGCTTATCTTAGCCGCGCATCTGTCGCAGCCAAGACAACACGCTGCCCAGCCGCTCACAACCAAGATCCGCTCGGAAACTAATCGTGCAGTTTTAGTTCCGACTACGGAGAAGCCCGAAACCTTCTTGGTTTCGGGCTTTTCTTTTATTCAAATCTTTGTGATGCATTGTTTCACACTGGGTTCAGCCAGAATTGCTAAAGTGGCCTCATGAAAAATTTTGTAAAGTCCAGCTTAATTGCCCTGTCTCTATCTTTGGGAATGGGTAGTTTCGCAAATGCCTATTCAGCCGCAACACCCGACGTTTACGTCGTAATGTTTCGAGCTGACTATTGTGCGCCTTGTAAGGTCGTTGAACCCGCACTTTACACGGCCCTAAATACGCTTGCCGACCCCCGCATTGAGTATGTCCACATCGATATTGGCGCCGGCAATGGCGAAAAGAACGCCCATACCGTTTTTGATCGCGGAATTGTTCAACAATATAATAGCTGGTTGGGTGTCACAGGTTTTGCCGCCATTATTGATGGCGACACTAAGAAAACACTCGGCTGCGTAAATTTGACATATGACGCGCAGTCAATGGCGATGCATATTCGTAATTTGCAAGATGCGGCTCAGAAAAACCAGCCGAGTTTTGACATAACGTGCCCCGCCCCTAACGGCCCCGTTTAAGCCACTCTAATTGCCATAGACCGCTTCACGCGCAGCCTTTAATTCTACCGCCATTCTGTCACGAATGGCTTGATCGGAAATTTCACAATTTCCATCGTCAAAATCGCGCCGAAGTTTGCGAAACACATCATCATCGCCGACCTCTTCCATATCCGCCTTTATGACCTCTAAGGCATAAGCATCGGCGTCTGATTTACCTAAAAGTCCCGCTGCCCAAAGGCCAAGGGCCTTATTTCGTTTCGCTTCAGCCTTAAACTCTTGGGCTGCATCCAGTACAAATTTAGTTTCTTGTGCGTTTCCACGCTCGTCAATTGAACTCATTTTTTGAAATCCTGATAAAAAGGCCTCGGTTGTCCCCATGTAAGTCCGCACCAATGCCGCTTCAAGCTGCAAATTCCTTAAAATGTGCGCTTGGCTGCATTGTGGCAGAGTAAGCAAGAGGGTATGGGGGCTCAAACGGGACACAAGCCTGACTCGTACACCTTTAGTCGGAGCAGCTAGATGAGCCGCCGCAAACAAATTTATGAAGGCAAAGCCAAGATCCTATATGAGGGACCTGAACCCGGCACGCTCGTGCAATATTTTAAAGACGACGCAACCGCTTTTAACGCACAAAAAAAAGCCATACTTGATGGCAAAGGCGTTCTGAACAACCGCATCAGTGAATTTGTGATGTTAAGGCTCGGCGAAATCGGTATTCCAACCCATTTCATCAAGCGCCTCAACATGCGCGAACAGCTTATCAAAAAAGTGGAAATTATCCCCCTCGAAGTGATTTGCCGTAACGTCGCTGCGGGAACGATGGCGAAGCGACTTGGGATGGAGGAAGGCACCAAACTTCCTCGTGCCGTTGTCGAATTTTGCCTAAAACGTGATGATCTCGGCGACCCATTGATAGCAGAGGAGCACATACATGCCTTTGGTTGGGCCACCCATGCGGAAGTCGACGAAATAATTGCCATGACGTTGCGGATCAATGACTACCTCCAAGGCATGTTCGCGGGCATTGGCATCAAGCTCATCGATTTTAAAATTGAGTTTGGGCGTTTAGACGTCCATCTCGAGAACGGCACAACAGCCCATCAAGTTGTCCTAGCGGATGAAATCAGTCCAGATAGTTGCCGTTTATGGGACCGCGAGACTGACCGCAAAATGGACAAAGATCGTTTCCGGCGTGACCTCGGTGAGGTTACAGAAGCCTACACGGAAGTGGCAACCCGACTGGGTATCCTCAAAGAAGCCAATAACAAAACCACCCCCAACCTCTCGGTTGTTTCAAACGACGATTAAAGGATAATCAGATGAAAGCCCACGTCTATGTCGGTCTAAAGTCCGGAGTTCTTGACCCCCAAGGGCGAACAATCGCTCGGTCATTGAACAATCTCGGCTTCGATGAAGTTGAAAGCGCGTTTCAAGGCAAAGTCATTGAGTTAAATCTTACCGGCACCGACGTTGTAGCCGCAGAAGCCCGCGTGAAAGATATGTGCGAGAAGCTTCTCGCCAATACGGTCATTGAAAATTACCGTATTGAAATAAAACCCGACACTAAAGCGGCAGAGTAAATCATGCAAACCGCCGTAATACGCTTTCCCGCCTCCAATTGTGATCGCGATGCTGCAGTAGCCTTAGAAAAAATCACTGGCCGCAAACCGCTCATGGTTTGGCATCGTGAGACGGAATTACCCTCTGGTGTCCAATTTGTCGTTATGCCAGGCGGGTTCTCCTATGGGGATTATCTCCGCTGCGGCGCTATCGCGTCTCGGTCCCCAATCGTGCAAGATATCAAAAATAGGTCTGAACGCGGCTTAGCCGTTGCGGGCTTTTGCAATGGCTTCCAAATCCTTACCGAAGCTGGCATGCTGCCAGGCGTCCTTATGCGGAATAAGGATTTGAAATTCGTTTGCCGTCCAGAACGTTTGAAAGTGGAATCGAATAAGTCTCGATTCACGTCAAAATTTGAAGCGAAGTCTGAAGTGATGTTCCCTGTCGCACATCATGACGGTAACTATTTCGCTGATAAAGACACTCTCAACCGCATCGAAAAGAGCGGCCAAGTGCTGTTCCGCTATGCCGATAATCCGAATGGCTCCCTCAATGATATTGCTGGAATCGTCAATCAGGAGGGCAATGTCTTTGGTATGATGCCTCACCCTGAACGCGCCGTTGACGTGATGCACGGCGGTACGGACGGACTAAACTTTTTCAAATCCATCTTGGAGACGATTTAAGATGGCAAATAATACTCCAAAAATAACGCCCGAAATCGTGGCTGAGCATGGCCTGTCCGAGAGGGAGTATGAAATCATTCTGGATCGTTTGGGCCGAGAGCCAAACATAAATGAGCTTGGGATATTCTCCGTCATGTGGTCGGAGCATTGCTCCTATAAATCATCGCGTCGTCATCTAGCAAAATTTTTGACTAAAGGGGACCGTGTCATCCAAGGCCCGGGAGAAAACGCTGGCGTTATTGATATTGACGATGGTGATGCAATCATTTTCAAAATGGAAAGTCATAACCATCCGTCTTATATCGAGCCTTACCAAGGCGCTGCGACGGGTGTTGGTGGCATTATGCGAGACGTCTTTACAATGGGCGCCCGTCCTATCGCTCTGATGAATGCCTTGAGGTTTGGCGAGCCGACACATTGGAAAACTAAGCAACTTGTTTCCGGCGTAGTAGCTGGCATTGGTGGCTACGGCAATTGCGTAGGCGTACCCACGGTTGGCGGTGAAACAAACTTTCATAAAGGCTATAACGGCAATATCCTTGTAAACGCCATGTGTGTGGGGCTCGCGCGCGCCGATAACGTTTTTTATTCGGCAGCTAAGGGCGTTGGGAACCCTATATTTTACGTGGGTTCTAAAACGGGCCGTGACGGGATTCACGGCGCGACTATGGCGTCGGCCGAATTCGATGATGATAGCGACGAGAAACGTCCCACGGTGCAAGTCGGCGACCCTTTCACGGAAAAACTTCTTATCGAAGCCTGCCTAGAACTGATGGAAACAGATGCCATTATCGCCATACAAGATATGGGAGCAGCAGGCCTCACCTCCTCTTCAATTGAAATGGCGGATAAGGGCGGCGTGGGCATCGAATTAAACCTTGATGATGTACCACAGCGCGAACCCAATATGACCGCTTATGAAATGATGCTGTCCGAATCCCAAGAACGAATGTTGATGGTAATTCAACCTGGAAAAGAAAATCTTGCCTTTGAAATTTTTGAGAAATGGGAATTGGATGTTGCGCAAATTGGCAAGACAACCGACACGGGCCGCTTGGTCCTTAAGCATAATCGTAAAAAAGTCTGTGACATTCCGATAGCCCCGCTGGCGGATGACGCGCCGAATTATGACAGACCTCATGTAAAACCAGAGCCTCGTCCTGCTTTAGACGCAAAGAACATTCACGAGACACAGGACTATAACGACGCTCTGTTGCGCATAATGACGTCCCCAAATATTGCATCAAAACGATGGATTTGGGAGCAGTATGACCGCCATGTAATGACTGACACAGTCGATAGTAGTCAAAGCGGTGGAGACGCCGCGATTATCCGTATTCACGGCTCTAATAAGGCTGTCGCTGTCACGACCGACTGTACCCCGCGCTATGTCGAGGCCGATCCTTATGAGGGCGGCAAACAATGCGTTGCAGAGACATGGCGTAACCTCACCTGCGTGGGCGCGGACCCTATCGCCATTACCGATTGCTTGAACTTCGGAAATCCTGAACGTCCAGAGATTATGGGCCAATTCGTAGGTGCCATTGAAGGTATGAACGAAGCTTGCCGCGCCTTTGACTATCCCGTCGTGTCGGGGAATGTCTCACTTTATAATGAGACAAATGGACAAGCCATACCGCCCACCCCTGCGGTTGGCGGGGTTGGCCTCATTCCAGACTTACACAAATTCGCGACCCTACAAGGGGCGCAAGAGGGCGACACACTTGTCCTCATTGGAGAGACAACGGGATGGCTAGGGGCATCCATCTATTTATCCGAAATCCTTTCGCGCGAAGACGGCGCGCCGCCGCCCGTTGATCTCTCGGCCGAAAAGCTCAACGGGGATTATGTTCGCAAGCTTATTCGTAACCGTCGCGCAAATGCCGTTCACGACCTGTCCGATGGCGGTCTCGCCGTGGCTGCCTGTGAAATGGCTTTTGCAAGCGGCAAAGGTATGGCGCTGTCTGGTCCGCAAGGTGCAGCCCGCCACGGTTGGTTCTTTGGCGAAGATCAAGCCCGCTACCTACTTGCGGTCGAGAAGAACTCGGTCAACCCCGTCGTCGCAACTGCGAAAGCCAAGGGCATTCCAGCGCAAATCGTTGGAAAAGTGGGCGGCGACCGCATTCAGGGTGACGGCGCATTTGACGTATCACTCGAGAAACTTCGCAGCGCAAATGAAGCCTGGCTGCCAAACTTGATGTCTGGAGACGCACAAAATGGCGATGGCTGAGGAAGACATCGTTAGCTTAATTAAAGCGGCCCTGCCCGATGCTGAGATTGAGATGATAGACCTCGCTGGTGATAATAATCACTGGAAAGCTATCATCACGAGCTCCGCATTTATTGGGAAGTCCCGCATTGCACAGCACCAAATCGTCTACGCAGCCCTTAAAGGCAGTATGGATGGCGCCAATGGTCAATTACACGCTCTGGCCCTTGAGACTCGCACACCCTCATCATAGAAACCTATAGGGTTGAAACTTTGCTTTTCCTTCCTAGGTAGAGGCTGAACCGAAACAGGAATTTTGACATGTCTGCACAAGAACAAATCGCCAAAACCGTGAGTGAGAATGATGTTGTCCTTTACATGAAGGGCACACCCGTCTTTCCGCAATGCGGCTTTTCTTCCACCGTGGTCCAGGTCTTGGATTACCTCGGCGTCAATTATGCCAGTGTAAACGTTCTTGAAGATATGGAAATCCGCCAAGGTATTAAAGAGTTCAATAATTGGCCCACAATCCCGCAAGTCTTTGTCAAAGGCGAGTTCATTGGTGGATGTGACATTGTCCGCGAAATGTTTGAAAACGGCGAGCTGAAATCAATGCTCACTGAAAAAGGCGTTGAGACGGCTGCTAATTAGGCCGCCTAACAGCATATAAATTCCAAAGCCATATGGCATTTAACGCGCTCTCGCAGGCGCGTTTTCTTGTGTTAGATAACCGCAGAAGGCGCCTCATTCCACAAAAAAACCTGCCGCGGCGACACCGGGCAGGCTCATTATTCTTATACCTCGGAGACTCCCTAGCGGGAGTAGAATTCCACTGTTAGGTTTGGCTCCATAACCACGGGATATGGCACTTCGTCGAATGACGGTGTGCGCGTGAAAGTGGCCTGCATGCCCTTTGGGTCGACAGAAATGTAGTCAGGGACTTCGCGCTCTGAGCTTTCAAGCGCCTCAAGAACCAACGCCATTGTGCGAGACTTTTCGCGCACCTCAATAACGTCGCCTTCTTTACAGCGGTAAGACGGGATGTTGACCTTTTTACCATTTACGAGAACGTGGCCGTGGTTGACGAACTGACGTGCGGCGAAAACAGTTGGTACGAATTTCGCGCGGTACACGACGGCATCCAAACGGCGCTCTAGCAAACCAATCAGGTTTTCAGAGGCATCGCCCTTCATACGTGTCGCTTGATCATATGTGCGGCGGAACTGTTTCTCGGTGATGTTGCCGTAATAGCCTTTAAGCTTTTGCTTAGCGCGAAGCTGCGTACCGAAATCAGAAAGTTTACCTCGGCGGTTTTGGCCATGTTGTCCCGGAGGATAAGACCGCTTGTTCACTGGAGACTTTGGACGGCCCCAGATATTTTCGCCCATACGGCGATCAATCTTATATTTAGCTGAATGACGCTTAGACATATGCGCCCTTTCTATGTTGACGTGGCCCGGCTCACTTCACCTCGAAGCAGCGATTACAACGGCGGCACCACACCTTCCCGTAATTTAAGCGCGCTACCTAGCGAACCCACCGACAGTGTCAAGCCTTTGCGGCAGAGCAGTGGGCCAAAACACCATTGGCTTTTGACGCAATTGGTGACAGAGCCGACCCATGGTTCAGCCCTCAAATATCACGTCAACAGATGACACCAAAGCGGGAGTCCTTTCCGGCTTTACGGCCTATCTGATTTGGGGGCTTTTCCCTATCTATTTTGTCGCGGTGAAAAATGTCCCCACGCTTGAAATTCTGGGGCACCGCATTGTCTGGTCTATCCCTTTTGGACTCTTAATTTTAGCCTTCCGAAAGCAGCTCGCAGAGACATTTGCTATCTTCCGAAAGCCGAAGACCCTCGCCCTACTCGCCTTAGCTGCCATCGCTTTGGCGCTAAATTGGGGTGTGTATATATGGGCCATTCAGCAAGACCAAATCTTCCAAGGCAGTCTGGGATATTACATTAACCCGCTTATTTATGTCCTTATTGGTGTCGTTTTCTTCCAAGAAACGCTCTCTCGATTGCAAATCTTCGCGGTTGTCCTCGCCGTCATAGGTGTCTCGATCCTGACCCTTCACGGCGGCGTCTTTCCGTGGATTTCTCTCGTGCTTGCCTTCAGCTTTGCGGCCTATGGCGTGTTGCGAAAGCAAATTGCCGTAGGCGCTATGCCAGGGCTCTTTATTGAAACCTTGACCCTTGTCGTACCCGCCTTGATCTTCTTTGCCTATTGGGCGAAAACTGACGTCTTAGCCTGGGGGAATATGGGCCCTGAGATTGATGCGCTATTGATATTCGCAGGCCCGCTGACCGTTCTGCCCCTTTTGGCTTTTGCTTTTGCCGCGCGGCGCATTTCGCTCTCGGCTTTGGGCATATTGCAATATGTCGGCCCGACCCTGCAATTCGTCTGCGCGCTTTATTTCGGCGAAGTTTTTACCACAGCGCATGCGTGGTGTTTTGGATTTATTTGGGTCGGCGTCGCCGTCTTTGCTTTTGACGCTATTCGGAAATCTCGACCCCAGAACCCGGCTGTTTCCCAGACAGAAAATCTCCAAACAGCGCCCCGCCCGGACTCGCGATAAAGACGCCCAGCAAGTAAATCGCGAACATAATCAAGAGCTGGAGAAGAAAGAAGTAAGCGCCATCCAGCAACATATTCTGATCGGGGGCTTGCGGCGTATTTTTCAAATTCTTGCGCCGCGCCGATGCAAAGAGCGCCGTAGCTGCCAAAGCCAGCAGGAATACGAACCAAACACGCACGCCCATATAGCCGGCAACGCCGCTGAGGAGGAGAAGAAGATAACCGATATATTTCATGTCGTGCCTCCTGACGGAATTGGACGCGGGAGTAAAGACAGCAATAGCAAAAGCTTTGTTCGATCTAGCAAAGGCAATCAATCAAACTACAGTCACGTTACAAGGTTCTCTTCCAACGCATTTACTATCAACTCCCTATCACAAGTTTTTCAACGGCCGTTAAGTGTTTCTGTCAGGCTTTCTGCTATGCAGAGGTAAAGCAAAGTGAGAGTTTTTCGTCATGACCCGTTATCGAGAGCTAGATGTTTACGACACCATCCTCCGAAAAGAAAGAGCCGATCAGCTCGCCTTCTGGTCTGGTTTTTCGCTTTTATTTTTATCGCTCGCCGCCGCTATAATCTTCCTACTGGCCTAGCGTCAGACAAATTGAGCTTCAGCCAAGCCGATAGGCTTGCAGACAATCTATGTGCCTGCCGAAGGTTATATATCAAACAGGACATGCCCGCAGATGTGTCTTCCCGATGGACGCGTAACGTCCGCAATCGACCCAGTGAGTCGATTGCAGCGAAGCGCCGAACGGCTAAGTCGTTCGGTGTGCAATGTTAGAGATATAGGCAAGTTGAAATATCTGCTGCCCAATCCGTTGAAAACCCGTTTTCAACTGGGTCAGCCGAAGCTTAGAAATTAATTAGCAGCAGTAAAAAACAGTATAAAATTGCAATAAGCGACACTGTTGTCACGATCTTTTGATGTACTTTGTTTAGTAATTTTCAGATGGGATCACTATTAACATACCATGGGCTTTATAAGATGTTTTATTTCCGCCACTATTGCCGTAAATTTATCAGTTCTATGTCGTGATTTCGATGGTTTTGCTCATGCTCAAACTATCCCTGATAAGGCCATGTCCACTCCACTCAGAATAGACGCTCAAGGGCCGCTTATTGAAATCCTTGTAGATGGGCAACCCGCTAGACTTTTATATGATAGCGGAGCGGGAGCCCTTGTTTTGTTCGAACAAAGCTTCCCTAACTTAGCCCAAAGTGTTGTTGAGAGGTATGAAGCACCTGTTTTCGGTGGGTCACAAAACGCGGTTTTTAAACGCGTAAGACCCGTGAGTTTGACATGGGGAGACATCAATATTGAGCGCCCTTTTGTCAATATGGTGGATCATTCAAGTTTTTTATCAGGTAAAAACGATACCCCCTTTTTCGAAGGGATATTGGGCCCAATAACGGTTAAAAATGAAAAACATGAGAGCGTTATCATATTTGATGCTCCGAACAAGGTTGTGAAGCATTTGACTCCTGGGAAAAAGGCCAAATTTAAAAAGTCGAAATCATTTAAGCTTAAACGTGATAAGAGTTGGCATTGGCGGGTAGAAATGCCGGTTATACTAGAGGGGGAAACCCAAAAAAGAATACTCAATCTTGTTGTCGATACTGGAGCAGCGCAAGGGTTAATCCTGAATCAGGAAAAACTTGGTGTTATAGGGAACACATCCGGGTTTGTAACTGTTTCTAGAGGATTAGGCGGACAGTCAGAAGATGTTTATGGAGGGCGGAGTCGTATTTTTATCGGCAAGGAGTCTGTTCTGGTTGATACGGATATTGCCCAAACCTTACCATTTGCGAAAGATGCTGATGGTTTCTTAGGCTGGCCATTTTTAAGACGCTTTAGGATTGCTTATGACTTTGAAAGGGGCAAAATGATCATAGACCGCCAAGATGGTGATTTTGAGGATGATAAGATTCGACCATCAACATTTAAGGCCACAGGTTATCCTGTGTCGGATTGGATGGGGTTTAAAGTAACGGAAGTTGGAACATGGAAGTCAGCAGGCTTAGAAAAGGGAGACATTTTAAGATCCGTTGACGATATTAGACTTTCATCAACAGCGATGTACTCTGTTCTTAAAAGCTCGGCTGCGTCTCCAATAATTTGCTGGCAACGTGAAAATGTTCGAACCGAAACATGTGGCCAAGTTAGCATTCCCTGAAATATTCAGGTTTCTGTCGGCTTTTTGCTAGCATTGTAGACATAGAACGAGCGACTTAAAATCGCCTCAAGTAAGACACTGAGCTAACCTCTCCTTTGGGAATTATTTGGCCATACCCGCTGATAAAAACCTAAAAGTATTCTATAGTATTTTAACAACCCAACTGTTCCATCTTGCAATCTCCCTAATTATCGTTTATCGATAATAAAAAGGAGAGCGCTATGGGATGGATTAAGAAAACGGCATTTGGGGGTTTGGGCCTGATTGGGCTGGGCGCGCTGGGTGGATATATTTGGTTCTGGGGCGCCCCCGTTGGTATCAATAATTACATCAACAAAGCCTCGCTCCAAATGGCGTCGGACAGCCCTGAGCTAATGAGCCAGATTGGGATGATTGATAACACCCCGCTCGATTTTCATTCGGATAAGCTCGGTAGCTATACTAAAGAACAAGACGAACTCTCGCTGGAGAAAATCAAAGACGCGCGGAAGGGTCTGGATAAATATGGACCAGACGGATTAGAGGGCCAAGAGCTGCTGTCTTGGAAAATCACGGCGTGGTTCTTTGACGATATTATCGAGGACGCCTCTTTCGACTATGGCGGCTACCCCATGAGCCAATTGAGTGGCCCCATGGTCAGCATGCCGCAATTTCTAACCGATACCCATGTTATCAAAAGTAAGAAAAGTGCGCAGCGCTACCTCGCCCGAGTCGGCGAATTTGACCGTGTTATCCGAGAGATGGAAGTCCGCGTCAAAGACTATGCAAAGAACGGCGTGGTTGCGCCAGATTTTGTTCTCGAAAAAACTATTATAGGGATGGAAAGTTTTATCGAAGGCGGGGCGAGCAAAAATCCCCTCGTCACGACCCTGCCAGCGCGCCTGGACAAGGTTGAGGGTCTATCGGACAATTTCAAATCCGATATCATTGCGCAATCGGAAAGCATCGTAGAGAGCGAAATCATCCCGGGATATGAGCGGATGATTGCCCTGCATGAGGAACTTTTAAAATCCGCCAGCCATGACGCCGGTATTTGGCGTATTCCAAATGGCGACAAAATTTATCAGGCGGCGCTGCGCTCCAACACGACGACCAATATGACCGCGGATGAAATCCACACTATCGGCCTGTCGGAAGTTGCGCGAATTGAAACCGAAATTGACGCAATATTGCAGGGGGAAGGCCTGACCGAAGGGCCGCTTTCCGAACGCGTGGCGGCGATGATGACGCGCGCCGACCAAATCTATGACGATAGTGATGCAGGCCGCGCGGCGATTATCGCTGAGCTAGAACGCCTAAATGACGAAGTAACGGCGAAAGCGGGAGATTTCTTCGTGACTTTGCCGCCGCAACCGCTTGAAATTAAACGCATTCCAGAGTTCAAACAGGACGGTGCGCCGGGCGGCTATTATAGTGGTCCTGCCCTAGACGGATCTCGGCCGGGGCAGTTTTATATTAATCTGAAAGACCCCGTAGATAATCCGAAATGGACGCTGCCGACCCTACTCTATCACGAAGCCGCGCCGGGGCATCACTTCCAAATCTCGCGCGCGCAGCTTATCGAAGATGTCCCTATCCTGCGCAAGATGAGCCCCTTCACCGCCTATACGGAAGGTTGGGCGCTCTATGCAGAATATCTCGCGGCCAATGATATGGGCATGTATGAGGACAATCCGCTGGGCGACCTTGGCCGCCTGCAAGCGGAGATGTTCCGCGCCGCGCGCCTCGTCGTGGACACGGGTATTCACCACAAACGCTGGAGCCGCGAAGAGGCCATTGAGTATATGGCAGAGAAGACGGGGAATTCAGCGGGCGATGTGGAGCGGGAAATTGAACGCTATGCTGTTTGGCCCGGACAAGCCACAGCCTATAAAACCGGACAGCTCGCCATATTGCGCATTCGCCAACAGGCCGAAGACGCGCTGGGCGAAGATTTCGACCTGCGTGAGTTTAACGAGGCCACTCTAGCTAATGGCACTATGCCGCTGGGTATTTTGGAAGACTATATGTCTGGCTGGATTGAAGAGTAGAGAGCCGAGTAATCACTCACAAACCCTCAGTCTGATAGAGCTTAATCTTCAATCCGCCATGCGGGATGGGCGGGCTTATGTTTGTCCAGTCCAAATTCGTGGCTTGTGCGAGGGCATCGTCTGAGGTGACGAGGCCCACCCGCCAGCCTTTGAACCGCGCTTGCATCACATCGCCAAATTCGCGGTAGAGTCCCAGAAGCGCTTTCTTATTCCCAATCCGTTCCCCATAAGGCGGGTTGACCATGACGAGACCCGTAGGCCCCTCTGGCGCGCAGAGCTTTGAGAGCGGCTGCACGGCAAAGTGACAGGCCTCCGCCACCCCTGCCCGCGCGGCATTGGCTTTGGCAGCTTCGACGGCACCTGCATTTTGATCATAGCCATAAAAATGCGCGGGCGGCGTGCGGGTGAACCAGTCCGCCTTCATTGTCCGCACGGCCTCGGCGTCATAGCTTTTGAGATGTTCAAAAGCATAGCTGCGCTCTCGCCCTGCCATGAGATTGCCCGCCATTTCCGCCGCTTCGATCGGATACGTCCCCGAGCCGCACATGGGGTCCACCAGTGGCTCTGTGCGCTTATAGCCGCAGGCACGGAGGGTCATGGCGGCAATCGTCTCGCGCAGGGGCGCTTTTCCCATAGCTTGCTTATAGCCGCGTTTGTGCAGCGCCGTGCCAGAGGTCTCGAGGGAGACAATCACGAGGTTGCGCGCGATACGTACTTTCACGAGAATATCCGTATCTTCCAATCGCTCCGCAATGCGCGCGCCGAAGGTCTCAGATATGGCGCGTTCAAACCGCTGCTCTGCTGCGCCGCTATGGTAGATTTCACTTTTACGGTTCGTGCTAACTTCAACCTTGACCGAATGGCCGGGCGTAAGGAAATCTCCCCACGGAAATTTCCGCGCATGTTTATCGAGCTGCGCCAGATGATGGGCACGAAACTCTCCGACCCGCGCGAGGACTTTGGACGCGCCGCGTAACACAAGGTTCGCGCGCCAGACCTCGGGCCAGCCGCCTTGAATGAGCACGCCGCCAGAAATGGCCTTGGGCTTCTTAAACCCCTGCTCTCTCACCTCGGCGAGCAGAAAGTCTTCTAGTCCCGGAAGGGTCACGAGGAAAATCTCGAATTGGGATACGGCGGGTTCGGTCATAGGGCGTGCGTAACAGCACGGGCAGTAAAGACGAATAGAATTGTCACATTACCGTGAAAATCAGAGCGTAATTGGCATGTGGTTTTGGCCCTATTCTTGCTTCATCAATCTGAAAGGATGTAAGGATGCGATACCATTTATTAGCCATAGTATTAGCCACCCTCGCCTTCACGCTCTGGGGGTTTGCTTGGTATGCCACGGTGTTCGATGACATTTGGCAAAGTCTAATCGCCCGAAGTGAAGGGGAATTGATTGAAATGGCCAATATGCGCGGCGGGTTTCAAAACTTCTTCACCTACTGGATTAGTTTCGTGCAGGCCATGGGACTTTTCATCCTGTTGAAATGGGTCAAGGCCAAAACCTTTACCCAATATATAGGTCTCAGCCTAATAGTCTCGACGCTTATCGTCTTACCGGCTTTAGGGAATGCAACCTTATTCGCCGGCACACCTACCGCACTTTTAATCTTAGATTTTGGGCACTTCTCACTTGGTTATGGGGGTATCGCCTTTGTCTTTTTCCTCATTCGCCCGCGTATGAGCTCCGCAAGCTAAAGCGCGCGCTGCATTTCTTCTTGCGAGAGGCCAAGCTCGCTGCCGGCTTTGATGAGGTTATTTATGGTTCTCTTATCAAGGTTCCCTGTCACGCTGGCCAGACGGCACAGGTCTGCGAACATAATTCTGGCGGTGGCGACATTGCCATTAATGGCGCGCCAATAAGGATGCACGATGTCCTTCATCGTCGTTTTACTATCAAGAATTTCCGCAACTAATTGCTGATAGGAGCGATATTTCCTACCGTCCCCGAGACGCAGAAAACTTTCGATACCGATAATTGTCTTTCTATCCGTTCGCGTGAAAGACACGAAGGCCAGCCGAACTAAGGCAATCGTACGAATATCTAATTCGGAATTTTTAAACATGGAGGTTGAGGTTCCCATTAATGTGGATGCTGTCTTACCCGAATTTTGCCGAATGCCATTCCCCCGCTGCGAGGCGCGCAAAGCTGCGGTCGGCGCAGAGCTTGGATGAATACGCCGCCAAAGCCAAAAAATTGTGCCTTCCCGGAACAATGTCAGCAACGTAACAAGACTGATAATTGAGAACCAAAATAGGAGTGTTTTAGACCCCTCAGGCGTTTGATAATGTTCCGATAAATTGCGAAACCCGCCGCCCGTCACGCCCCATGAGACAAAAATTAATATCGCCAAAACAACGGGTGTAACCGCCAAAATTAATCCCAGACGATTTAGCTCATTGTACCACAGGATTAGAGAGATAACTCCAATCGCCGCTGCGATAAATAGAATGGAGAATAGCGTAAACACGAAGCCCCATTACCCGCTCAAGTTTTAGAAAGACTTAAAGCACGAGCGTTGTTTCCTATCGCATTTTGAATACGGCTAAATCACCCACCCCGCGCTTTCCCGCGTCCTTTCGCGAGCGCCTTAATTATCCCTCGAAAGGTCCGCACTTCCTGTTCGCTCATTCGTGCGCGGGTGAGCGGGGCGCGGATATTTTGTTGCATTAGCTGTTTCTTCGCGGCGGGGAAGAAAAAACCCGCTTTATCGAGTTCCTCTTCAAGGTGCCCGAATAGGCGCGTGAGATCTTCGCGCGGGGCGACGTCGCTGCGCACATCATCGAAAATATCGGGGACGGTCACGCCTTGGCTTTGTGCCCAAATAAAGGCGAAGACATTTACAGCCTGCGCGAGGTTCAGCGATTGAAAGGCAGGATTCACAGGATAGGTCAGGATTTTATCGGCCAATACAACATCCGCATTGGTAAGGCCTGCCTTCTCTGGCCCGAATAATATGCCGACGCCCTGCTCCACTTTAGCCCGCATTTCCGCGCCAACGACATCCGTACCGACGACAGGGATTTCTAGCTCGCGGCGACGCGCTGTGGCGGCCAAAACAAAGGACAAATCCGCAACGGCTTCATCGACTGTCTCAAAAATTTGCGCATTTTCAATCAGCTCTACCGCGCCTGCCGCCATCGCATCGGCGGCGGGGTTGGGCCAGCCATCTCGCGGCGCAACGAGGCGCAATTCGGTTAATCCGAAATTCAACATCCCACGACACGCCGCGCCAATGTTCTCACCGAGCTGCGGCCGCACAAGAATCACGGCGGGCTGCGCAGCCTCTGTGCGTTTAATGACGCGGCCAAGTTGGTCTTTGATGGCTTTACCCATGGATTCGCAGCTTTCGTTTCGCTTTGCCAAGTGTTAGGCCGAACCCAACTTTTTTATTCAACACGCTTAATGAGGATAACATGGCTAAAATCAAGGTCACGAACCCTGTCGTCGATATGAATGGCGATGAAATGACCCGCATCATGTGGGACATGATCAAGGAGCGCTTAATCCACCCTTATCTCGACATTGATTTGCTTGACTATGACCTGTCTATCCAATCTCGCGATGCCACTAATGATCAAATTACAATTGATGCGGCCAATGCCATTAAAAAGCATAATGTTGGCATTAAATGCGCAACCATTACACCCGACGAACAGCGCGTCGAAGAGTTCAGCCTAAAGAAAATGTGGAAGTCGCCAAATGGTACTATCCGCAATATCCTCGGCGGTGTGGTCTTCCGCGAGCCTATCATCTGTAACAATGTCCCGCGCCTTGTGCCGGGGTGGACGCAGCCTATTGTTATTGGCCGTCACGCCTTTGGCGACCAATATAAAGCGACCGACTTCCTTGTCCCAAGTGAAGGCAAATTGACAATGAAGTGGGAAGGCAAAAACGGCGAGACAATCGAAAAAGAAGTCTTTGACTTTCCCGAAGCGGGCGTTGCGATGGGCATGTATAACCTTGATGCGTCTATCCGTGATTTCGCGCGCGCCTGTTTCAACTATGGCGTTTCGCGTCAGTGGCCTGTTTATCTCTCGACGAAGAACACCATCCTCAAAAAATATGACGGACGTTTCAAAGATATCTTCCAAGAGATTTACGACGCAGAATTTGCAGAGAAATTCGCAGAGTTTAACGGCGAATATCAGCATCGCCTTATTGACGATATGGTCGCGGCGGCGATGAAGTGGTCCGGTGGATATATCTGGGCCTGTAAGAATTATGATGGCGATGTGCAGTCCGACACAGTTGCGCAAGGCTTTGGTTCGCTTGGCCTGATGACATCTTTCCTTCTCACGCCAGACGGAAAGACTATGGAAGCCGAAGCGGCCCACGGAACCGTAACGCGCCATTACCGTAACCACCAAAAAGGCGAGTCGACCTCGACAAACTCAACGGCCTCCGTCTTCGCCTGGACACGCGGCCTCGCACATCGCGCCAAGCTGGATGACAATGAAGCGCTCGCGAAATTCGCAGCCGGCCTAGAAGAGACCGTAGTGGAAACAATCGAAGGCGGTCAAATGACAAAAGACCTCGCCCTCCTCGTCGGGGATGAGCAAGGCTGGTTGACAACAACAGGCTATCTGGAAGCGATTGCCGAGAATTTCGAACGGAAAATGACGTAAGTTAGCCGTAAAGTTCCAATAAAAAGCCCGCCAATTCGGCGGGCTTTTTTGTTTGTAATATATGTAGAGGCCCTACCCAATAATCGCGTTCAATGTTGGCGATGGGCGCATGACTGCGGCTGTTAGGCCTGGGTCAGAGTTATAATATCCTGCCAAGTCCACGGCATTGCCTTCGCCAGCTTGCAATTCGGCTAGAATGGCCTTTTCATTATCCGCCAGCTTCTTCGCAATGTCAGCGAAATGGGATTTCAGTCCTGCATCTTCATTTTGCGCGGCAATCGCCTCCGCCCAATAGCGTGCAAACCAATAATGTGAAGAGCGGTTATCGTTATCGCCGACCTTACGGCCCGGAGAATGGCCTTCGACAAGTAAGAGTTCCGTGGCTTGCTCAATGGCCTCGCCCAGAATAGCCGCTTTCGGACGGCCCTTCGTCGCTAGGAAATTAAAGCTCTCGCCCAGCGCGCAGAATTCACCGAGGCTGTCCCAGCGCAAATGGTTTTCTTCTTGCAGCTGCTGCACGTGTTTCGGCGCAGATCCGCCTGCCCCCGTTTCAAACAAACCGCCGCCATTCATAAGCTTCACGATGGAGAGCATTTTGGCCGATGTGCCAAGCTCGAGAATTGGGAATAAATCCGTGAGGTAATCACGTAGCACATTGCCTGTGATTGTCACGACATCATTGCCCTTGGTCATTTCCTCAAGCGTGTAGCGCGTCGCCTCACGCGGGGCGAGGATCGGGATATCCTTATCCGCAGCCGCCAAGGCAGGCTCAATATATTTGATAAGCTCTGCATCATGGGCGCGGTTCGCGTCGAGCCAGAAAGCCGCCAAGCCTGTGGCATCAAAACGCTCAATACCGAGCTTAATCCAATCGAGGATGGGCGCTTTCTTCGCTGTGCAAGAGCGCCAAATATCACCCACTTCTACGTCGTGAGAAATAATCGTCTCGCCCCCCGCAAGGACGATAGAGATTGTGCCATCGCCCGCCGCCGTAAAGGTGGTCGGATGCGAGCCATATTCCTCAGCCTTTTGCGCCATTAGGCCGACATTAGACACCGCACCGCATGTTGTGACGTCTAGCTTACCATTAGCTTTGAAGAAGTTGACTGTCTCATCATAGATAGGCGCATAGCAATTATCTGGGATACAGCATTTCGTATTGGCAGGCTCACCATCTGGTCCCCAGCCAATGCCGCCGGCTTTGATGACGGCAGGCATAGAGGCGTCGATGATAACGTCAGAGGAGACGTGTAGGTTCGTGATGCCTTTGTCAGAATCAACCATATAGAGCGGTGGTTTGGCCGCCAGCGCAGCCTTGAGATCGGCTTCCATCTGCCCATTCCCCCCGATGAGTTTTTCGAGCGTGCCGATGCCAGAGTTCGGGTTAAAATCGATGGAATTTCCATGCTTTGCTAGGAAGTCTTCAAGATAGATAGAAACAAAATGACCGAAGATAATCGGGTCAGAGACCTTCATCATTGTTGCCTTAAGGTGAACGGAGAACAAAACGCCCGGCTCTACAGAGGCAATCTCCTCTTTGATATAGGCCCGCAGCGCTTTGGCGGACATGAATGTCCCGTCTACGATTGTCCCAGCCTCATAAGATAAGCCGTCTTTCAGAACTGTTTCCTTACCGCTTTTATCAGTGAAGACGATTTTCGCGCCGCCCGCTTGCTTTGCGGAAATCATGACAGATTTCTCATTGGCGAAAAAATCATTGCCGGGCATGGAGGCCACAGTTGTTTTATTTGACGCGTCCCAATCGCCCATACGGTGCGGATTACGTTTCGCGTAAGATTTCACGGCCTTTGCCGAGCGGCGGTCTGAATTACCTTCGCGCAGAACAGGGTTCACGGCAGAGCCTTTAATCCGGTCATATTTTGCACGAACCGCCTTATCGCCTTTTGATTTTGGGTCGGTGGGGTAGTCTGGAATCGGGTAGCCCTGAGACTGGAGCTCTTTAATCGCGGCTTGTAGCTGCGGGACAGACGCAGAGATATTGGGAAGCTTGATGACATTGGCTGACGGTGTTTTGACGAGATTGCCTAGCTCGGCGAGATCATCCGATACGCGCTGCGCGTCAGAGAGTAAGCCTGGGAAGAGTGACAAAATCCGACCTGCGAGTGAAATATCGCGTGTCTCCACATTGATATCGGCGGCACTCGCAAAAGCAGAAATGATGGGTAGCAGAGAGTTGCGTGCCAGCTCTGGCGCCTCATCAACAATGGTATAGATAATATCGGGTGTGGTCTGTGTCATGTCGCTCGCTCTGTTAGGCGTTTTAAACTTTTCGGTTGTTCCTGAGACACACACCGGGGACGATGCGGCCAGAAAAGATGTTCAACGCACGCCTCTGTATAGATTAGCAAAGCTTTTTAAAGCCCATTCACGGAGTCAGAGTGGATTTTAAACACGCGAGAACAGACATTCGCGCGATGAAATCGTGACATTAAACTTATTTCCTGAAACATGTAACGTGTGTTAGGCGTACAGACATCATGAAATATGTTTTCGCCCTCGCGGCCATTTTACTCAGCGCAGCTCCAGCGGCGATAGCGCAGGACACCGAGGACGACACGCTCACCCATATTGATGTGGGCGGGACAGTGTTTCTCAGGTCACTCTATGTAGGCTCAGATCAAACCGAGACGACCATTTTGCCTTATGTTGGGGTGGATAATCTTTTTGGCGCGGTTGATTTGCTCGGACCCAACCTCACCGTGGACTTCCTAGATATCGGAACCGGCAGAGGGCTAGGGAAATGGTCAGTGCGTGCAGGGCCGCGCGCCGCCTTTGATTTCGGAAGAGATAGCTCCGATAGCCCAACATTGGACGGATTAGAAGATATCGACTCCAGCCTGCTTGTCGGGGGCTTTGTGCGCTCCACATATGGGGGATTTGGCCTAGACCTCGCCGTTGGGCGCGATGTTATCGGGGGGCATGACGGATTGCTTGCCGATATATCCATCGGAACACGTTATCCCGGAAAGGGTTGGTATATTCAGCCCGCTCTCACGCTCAGCTGGGCCGATGAAAATTATACTCAAGCCACCTACGGCATCACCCCTGAACAAGCGCAAAGCTCGGCCTTAGGCGCGTTCAACACCTCCAGCGGATTTCACCAAGCCTCCGCCAATATCCTCGCGGGTTTTGCCCTCACGGAAAATTGGAATGTAACGGGCCTGCTAAGTTACCGCGAAACGCTGGGGGATTTCAGGGACAGCCCTATAATCCTTGCCGAAGACGGGTCTACCTCTGGCATCTTTACATCCCTGTCTTTGTCACGCCGCTTTTCCTTCTGAGCGCCGAAGGGCCGCGACAAGGACAAAGCTGATAATCATAAGTAGGAACCAGCTTCCAAGCTTTGAAAAGCTGACCATATGCCACTGCGCATCCGCCGAAGGATATGTCCACGCCCGCGCATAGGTTCCAATATTCTCAGCGAACCAAATAAAGAGCGCGACAAAAATTAGGCCTAAAAGCAAGGGCATGGGCCGATGTTTCTCATCTGGCTTAAACCAAATCATACAAGGACCATAAAGGGCCAACGCGGCCATAAATAATCCCAATCGAATATCCATGATAAAATGATGGGTGAAAAAGTTAATATAGATTAACGCTGCCAAAGCCCCCTGTGGCCATAAAAATGGGAAACGGTCGAAGCGGAATTCGAATAAACGCCAAACCCGCGCGAGATAGCTTCCGACACAAGCATACATAAACCCCGAAAATAGAGGCACATCGCCAATGCGCAGCACACTTGGTTCAGGGTAAACCCAGCTGCCAATATGTGTTTTAAATATCTCCATGACAGTCCCGACGACATGGAAGATGAAAATCACTTTCGCCTCACCCCACGTTTCTAGGCGAAAGGCGAGCATCCCAATTTGTATCAGGACCGCCCCTAAGGTGATAAAGTCATATCGCGCCAAAGACGCCGTCTCGGGATAAAAGAAATATGTAAGAAGCAAAAACGCGAGCATTAGCCCGCCAAACAGACAGGCCCACGCTTGTTTTACCCCAAAGGCCAAAACTCATAGGCAGCTAGAGATATAGGCCCTGTAACGTACCGGTCTCTGAGAATAACACGCTGCTCATGCAGCCTATGTAAAGGATCCTTCATCACACGCATCTATGGGGTCACATGGAATATTATTCGGCGGGATTACGACCTAATTGTGATATCCTCAAAAGGCCTTGGACGCCTATTTCGCGCCCTCATCCATTTTCCAAACCCCTAGCTCATTTCCGGAAGGATCTTTAAAATGGAAGCGGCTGCCACCGGGGAAACCATAGGTCTCGACACATATATCTCCGCCCGCAGATTTTATGGCGCGCTGAGTGGCCTCCAGATCATCAGAATAGAGAATGACAAAAGCGCCGGGTGAGTTGGGCGCGATATAATCTCGGCTCTCATCAAATCCGCCCTCAATGCCTGCGCCGTGAAAGGCGACATAATGTGGGCCGTAATCTGTAAATGTCCAACCGAAGGCTTCGCCATAAAAGGCTTTCATCGCTGCGCCAGAAATAGCCGGCAATTCAACATAGTAAATTTTATGATGATTATCAGACATTTACGCCCCCTTTATAATGTTCGTGACTTGCCCGCCTCGGCCATATCTAAATCTAGCGGCATGAGTTCAGTGGCGGTAATTTTCGTACGGGGTTTCTCGAAACGCGTTAGAACTCCATCAATCACGGCGAGCAATTTTCCGCCCGCCGCGAGCTGATCTAAAACCGCATCGGGTTCCGCGCGCAGCGCATATCCCATGACAATGCGATCAAAGGGCGCCTGCCCCGGCCAACCGTAGCGGCCATCACCATGACGAGTCACAACATTAAATATATCAAGCGCGCGCAATCGGGTATCTGCCTCAGCGATCAGGGTCTTATAGCGCTCGACCGTGTAAACCCGCGTCGCTAAGTGAGATAAAATTGCCGCCAGATAGCCGCTTCCCAGACCCAGTGTTAGAACCTTATGGTCCATTTTCACGTCCAACATTTGCGCTAATAAGGCCGAGGTCATAGGCGGTGGCAATGTTTGCCCACACGCAATCGGAATATTCACAGGGTCGTAAGCCAGCGGTTTTTTGTCCAGCGGGACAAAATGGCGGCGCGGCGACAGTTCAATCGCCCGCAACACTGCGTTGGAAGATATACCGCGACTGCGTAGCCGCATAATCATATCGATTAAGCCAGGGTCTATCTTCATCCGTCAAATTTGGACAGGCTGGCCTCATGGGTCAAGTCGGTATGGAGCGGCGTGACGCTGATATACCCATCATAAATCGCCCGCAAATCCGTACCCTGCGGTGGATTTGATTTTTGCGCGCCATAGGTAAGCCAGAAATATTCACCGCCGCGCGGGTGGGCGCGCCTATCGACACCTGACATCTGAAAATCACGCCGCCCTTGTCGGGTATATTGCAAACCCTTCACACCCTCTGGCGTCGTGTCTGGGAAGTTCACATTCATAACGACGCGCGAGTCCCACCCTTTATCCAGTAAGGTCTGTATGGTTTTCGGTCCGTGCGCTATGGCGGTCTCCCATGGCAGGCTATCTGCGCCTTGAAATCCGCGCGCGAGCGAGAGCGCTATAGAGGGCACGCCCATATTCATCCCCTGCAGCGCGCCCGCCACAGTCCCAGAATATGTCACATCTTCGGCCAAGTTCTGCCCACGGTTCACACCCGATAAAATCAAATCTGGTGGGCTATCTGGCATTAGAGCACTCATAGCGACGATAACGGAATCGCTCGGCGTGCCGGAGACGCAATAGGTCCGCTCGGCAATATTTTTCATGCGCACGGGATTATGCAGAGACACCTTACGAGACACGGCGGATTGCTCCGTCTCGGGCGCGCAGACCCAGACATCATCTGAAAGCTGAAAGGCAATTTCGCGTAGGACTGAAATTCCTTTCGCGTTTACCCCATCATCATTGGTGAGAAGGATTTTCACCCGATAACCTCGAGTCCGCCCATATAGGGTACAAGCGCCTCTGGAACGGTGATCGTGCCATCTTCATTTTGATAATTCTCAAGCACGGCCACCAAAGTCCGGCCTACAG
>CALLBD010000012.1 GCA_938001915.1 uncultured Caulobacterales bacterium
GCGTGATTGGACCTCTACGCCTTTCTTTTGGAAAAGGGCGACATGACAACACTGATAGAAAATCCAATGCCGAAACTTAATCTCTGGAAGACGCCGATTTTAGGACCGTTTGTTTTTTGGTGTTGGAAACTCGATGCGAAACGTAAATTGAAATGGATGCAAAACCATCTCAAATTCCTAGATAAGCATATCGAAATTGGCAGCGGGCCTGGCAGTGTTCTCTCCGTGATGAAACAGCAGAATTACTATGTCGACGGCTTAGATATCGCCGATAATAGCGTCCATGAGGACCTGCGTCCCATCGTGTATGATGGGCAGACTATGCCCTTCGCAGCGGGCACATATGACACGGCGCTTTTGCTCACGGTTTTGCATCATACACCTGACCCCGAAGCCATTTTGTGCGAGGCCGCGCGTATTGCGAAGCGCATTGTGATTATTGAGGATGTCTATGATACCCGCGTGATGGAATGGCTAACGAAGGCCTTTGATAGCGTCATGAATCTCGAATTTATCGGCCATCCCCACAGCAATCGCTCGCATGATGAATGGCTGGAGACTTTCTCGCGTTTGAGTCTAAACCTTCATTATAAAACTATCTATCCTATTGGCGGAATCTTCAAGCAAGCCGTCTATGTTTTGGAGGTCAAGGCGCACGATTAAAGCAAAAACCATGCCGACAACGAGATATTAAGCTCTTTACGCTATCACACTTCCAAGTCGGAATAACCGACATGGTGAATTAGCGTTAGGTGTGGGTATGGCTTTGGCCCCAAAATTACAGGCACGGCAGGGCGCACAGCTCGCCATGACGCCGCAATTGCAGCAAGCGATTAAGCTGTTGCAGCTCACAAATATTGAGCTTTCGGCCTTTGTCGAAGAGCAATTGGAGAAGAATCCACTGCTTGAGCGTGGCACGGGCGATGAAAATCGCCGCAATGAAGCCATTGAAGCTCGCGCTGAGAGCTCTGATGCATCAGCCGATACAGTCAGTGTCTCTGCGGCCGTCTCTGATATGGACACACCCGATCATGCCCTTGCGCCAGAATCTACGGCGTCAGATGTCGGCGGGTCGGTAGATTGGTCCCGCAATAATAGCGGCGGCAGCTTTTCTGGCTCAGGCGATTATGACGCCATGGCGAATAATGCCGCAGAGGTGTCATTAACCGAGCATATTCAAAGTCAGCTCGCGCATTTAAGATTTGGCGAAAAAGATCGCCTCATTGCGGAATATCTCATCGGTCAGGTCGATGATGCGGGCTATTTACGCATGAGCGTGGGGGAAACCGCAGAAAACCTTGGCACAGGCGAGGGGCGTGTGTCCTCTATTTTACTCCAGCTTCAAACGCTGGAACCGACGGGCATTTTTGCGTCCTCTTTATCAGAATGTTTGGGACTACAGCTGCGCGAGAAGGGCGATTTGGATGCACCCATGCAGAAGCTCCTCGATAATTTGGAGCTTCTAGCCAAACATGATTTATCGAAGTTGTCTAAATTATGCGACGTCAAACTTGATGAATTGAAAGAGAGAATTGGGCGTTTGCGTAAGCTCTCACCAAAGCCAGGTCTGGCCTATGGCGGCACGATGGCAGGGGCCGTTGAGCCTGATATTTATATTCGCGAAACGCCAAATGGCGGCTGGGCTGTAGAGCTGAATGCCGACACATTGCCGCGCGTTTTGTTGAATAAGCGCTATTATAACGAGATTAAAAAAGCGGGCGGCGGCGATGAAGCGGCGCGGAGTTTCATTTCAGAATGTCACGCCGACGCGAGCTGGCTCGTCAAATCACTGGATCAACGCGCGCGAACAATTTTGAAAGTCAGCTCAGAAATCGTCAAACAGCAAGATGCGTTTTTTGCTTATGGGATTGACCACTTACGTCCGCTGAAATTGAAGGATGTGGCCGACGCCATTGAAATGCATGAGAGTACAGTGAGCCGCGTCACCTCGGGCAAATATATGCACACGACACGGGGTCTATTTGAGCTAAAGTTCTTCTTTACCGCAGCTATTCCCAGCCTTGATGGCGGCGAAGGGCACTCTGCCGAAGCCGTGCGTCACAAGATTAAAATTCTGATTTCAGAAGAAACGGCAACGACGATTGTCTCTGATGATAAAATCGTTCAGCTATTGCGAAACCAAGGGATTGATATTGCGCGCCGCACGGTCGCTAAATATCGCGAGTCGATGAATATCCCGAGCAGCGTAGAACGCCGCAGAATTTTTAAACACGCGTAGCGGACACATTTCATCCGGGGGATGAAATGTAGTGGAGCGCCCGAAAATCATGCGGGGAATGATTTTCAGCGAAGCGCCTAAACCGTAAGGTTTTGGAAAGCGGTTCAGGCTTTCCTATACCAAACTTGCGCCACTGCAGGATATAATTCGCTCAAGCGCCCTACAATTAAAGATATTATTCCCCCCCTTTTCTCGCCAGAAAACCCTGTTATGGAAACTATATCATAATATGAGGGAGAGAAATTATGGGATTTGTTCAGGCCGTTAAGGCGTTCTATAGAAACTTTGTGAAATTTGACGGGCGGGCCCTGCGGTCAGAATATTGGTGGCCTCAGCTGTTCTTTATTCTACTATATGTGGTCATGTTTGCGGGTGCGGGTCTTTTGGGTCAAACGATTGGAGGGATTTTAGCGCTAGTTATCAGCCTCATCATCTTGATCAGTCTTATCCCTGCAATTTCTGTGACGATACGGCGTCTTCATGACGTCGATAAGAGCGGATGGTTTTTTCTGTTAGCTTTCGTTCCACTTGTAAACTTTTACATCCTTTACCTGACAATTATCAAAGGTACAGATGGCCCGAACCGTTTTGGCCCAGACCCGCTCGGCAGTGACGCGAGTGTGTTTAGCTAGGCATTGATTGCAAATTTGACACGCAAAAGTCCGGTCAAAACTGATCGGGCTTTTTTTATGGTGACTTGGATTTTGGCGGCATCGGGAAGAACCCGCTCGTGCGCGCAATGTAGTCCTGATAATTTTTACGGCGGCCCATGTCGCGCTCTAATAAATCGCGGCCTGAGACTTTCGTCAGCAGCAGCGTCATGATGATGGGGC
>CALLBD010000013.1 GCA_938001915.1 uncultured Caulobacterales bacterium
GGTCAATATCGCTATGAGCTCGACGAGCTTGATGTGTCCCAGGCCGCCGTTGAGGCAGCTCTGTTGTCAGGCGGTCTAACGCCGCAAGACGCGCACCATCTGGAACTGGTCATTGCGCAAGTAATGATAGGAGCAGGGCAACATGTTGAGGGGGCTGAGCGGCTTGAGGCCTGGATCAAAACGCCGAGTTTCGCAAGGAATAGGGGCGTGCAAGGAAATGAAATCATCACATTTTAATCGGTCCATTTTCTTCTATTTGCCTTTAGGTGGCGTCTTAACGCTCTGCCTCGCATTGTTGTTACAGATGATTGTTTCGGTTGAGTTTGGACTCAGTGAAATAGAATCTGCCGCCTCCGACATAGAGTTTGTGGACAGCCCCAATGCCGTGATGTCGCAAATTGAGCAGCCGATAGACTTGCCGCTGCGAGAGCTTTACGAGGCCTTGCCTCATCCGCCGCGATTAGAACCTGATAAAACGTGTGAGGCGAGACTCGTAAAACGTCCAAAGGTAGAGATTAGAGGCGTTTTTCCAACAATTGATTATTATCGGGCTTTGGATTCCAAGGGAGCTGCGCGTCGGGAGCGTCCCAGAAAAGAAAACGCAGAGAAAGAAAAGCGGGAGCGTCAATGCCCGCTTCTTCTCATCCCTAACCCAACCCCACACAATCCAGCGCGAAGGCATACTCCAGCGCCGTCTCTTTGAGGCTGTCATAGCGGCCGCTCTCGCCTTGGTGGCCTGCGTCCATATTTATCTTGAGCAAAATCGGCGCGTCGCCTGTTTGATGTTCACGTAATTTGGCCGCCCATTTCGCAGGCTCCCAATAGGTCACGCGCGGGTCGGTTAGCCCGCCCGTGATAAGGGCAGGCGGATAGGCGCGGGCGCTCACATTATCATAAGGCGAATAGCCGCGTAGGCGGTGAAACGCGTCCTCATCTGTGATGGGGTTCCCCCATTCTGGCCATTCCGGCGGGGTGAGGGGGAGCTCGGTATCGCTCATCGTGTTGAGCACGTCGACGAATGGCACGGCGGCCATGACGCCCGCGAAAAGTTCGGGCGCTTGGTTTAGCGCCGCGCCGACCAGCAGCCCGCCCGCCGAGCCGCCATGGGCGACGATACGCCCTTCCGACGTCCAGCCTAGGTCTGCCAATGCGCGGCCCGCATCGACGAAATCATTAAATGTATTCGTCTTTTTCTCCAGCTTCCCGTCCAAATACCATTGATAGCCTTTAGACATACTGCCGCGAATATGGGCAATCGCATAGACCATGCCGCGGTCCACCAGCGAGAGAATATTCGTGCGGAAAGAGGCGGGAATGGTTATCCCGTAAGAGCCATATCCATAGAGTAAAAGCGGGTTGGAGCCATCAGTCTTGACGTCTTTGCGCGCAAGTATTGTGACGGGAATGCTCTCGCCATCGCGGGCCGTGATGGAAATACGTTCGACGCGATAATCCTCTGGCGTGTGACCGCTTGGCACGACTTGCTCACGCACGCTGACCCGCTCGCGGCTTTTCATATCATAGCGGTAAATTGTGGCGGGACGGGACGGAGACGCATAGCTGAAATAGAGCGTATCCGTCGCATATTCATACCCTGATTTAATCCCAAGACCATAGGCGGCTTCGGGCATTTCAATCGCATGTTCTTCGCCGTTTTGCATGTCGCGGATAACGAGGCGGGGCAGCGCGTCTTCGCGCTCCAGACGGACCAACCAATTTGCGAAGCTTTCCATGCCTAGAATAAGGCGCCCAGATTGGTGCGGCAGGTAAGGCGTCCATGTTTCGTGACTTTGGCCGCTCACGCCTGTCATAATTTGAAAATCAACTGCGCCGCCCGCGTTCGTGAGGATATAAGTCACGCCGTCTTGGTCATGCAGGCTATATTCAATACCCGCTTGCCGCGCGGAGAAACAGACGGGCGCAGTTTGTGGTTTGTCTGAGGGGATGCGGTGAATTTCACCTGTCGTGTGATTATGGGCGCTAATTTCGATAAAGGTGTCATCATCTGAGCCGCCGACACTGACAAAAAATCCAGGGTCTTGTTCTTCATAGGCCGTGTGGATTTTCCCGTCCGCATCGAACACATCTCTGAACCGCACGGCAAAGGGCCGTTGGTTTTCATCGCGTTCCACCCAGAACAATGTGCGGTTATCTTGGGCCCAAACCAGCGCGCCCGCAGAGCGGTTGATATCTGTTTTAGTAATCTCTCCAGAGATTAGATCGCGCAAAAAGACTTGATAATTTTCGCTGCCCTTATCATCGACGGAATAGGCGAGCCATTTGTGATTGGGACTGTGGGACACATCGCCGAGGTCAAAGAATTTCGTACCTTTGGCGAGAGCGTCACAATCGAGAATAATCTCATCTTCTGGCGTATTGGCTTTTACGTCGTGGCGCGCATAAACGCCATGTTGATCGCCCTCGCGGTAAAAATGGAAATAGGCATAGGGGCCATCAGGCATAGGCACGCCGCGTGCGGTTGGCTCTAGGCGGCCTTTCATTTCCTCAAAAATTGCCTCTTTTAATGCGCTCACGGGCTTAAGAGCAGCCTCTGTATAGGCATTTTCGGCCATGAGATGCGCCCGAATATCCGCCTCTAATACCGAGGGGTCGCGCATCACCGCTTGCCAATTATCATCGCGCATCCAGGCGTAATTATCGGTCCATTCCGTGCCAAAGCGCGTTTGGGTGTGAGGACGTTTTTCGGCCAAGGGCGCGGGGTGCGAGGGACGAATTTTCATGAGACTCTCCTAATAAGCGCCCCACATAAGGACGTTCAGATATAAAGTGTAGGGGCATTTTAGGTCACTTCCCATTAACCCTATGGGTCTAAGGTCTTATCAAATACATACCCCGCGCGGGCTCTATTTATACGAGGGCCGCTAGAAAGAAGTGAGACACATGGCCGGATTAGCCATCAACCAAAAAGCGGAACAAACAGGCGAGGCGCCCCTGGCGCTTGAGCCAGTGGCGGTAGATTTGCAGGATAAGGCCGTTCGCCGTCAGCTTGCGAAACGTTTGGCCGATGTGATTTGCATTCCAGCGAGCCAATTGACGCCGCAGGAACGCCACATGGCGGGAGATGTGTTGGTAGAGCTTCTTCGGACCGCTGATGTTGATATTCGCGAATCTGTCGCCAAACGTTTGGTGATGTTGAACGAAGCGCCTCGCACTATTCTCGTGATTTTGGCCAAAGATGACATCGCGATTGCGCGTCATGTTTTGGAAAATAGCAAATCTTTGACGGACTCAGACCTTATTCAAATCGCACATAAGGTTTCGGGCGCGCATAGAGCTGTAATTGCCAAGCGCCGCCATCTATCCGATGCGGTTGTCGATGCCATTGTTGAGTTTCTAGAAGAAGATGTTGTTGAAACCTTATTGAAAAACAAAAATGCAAATTTTTCCGAAACAGCTATTCAGCGAATTCTCACCGTCTCGCGCTCGCACCAGCCCTATGTTGAATTGCTTGTAAAACGTGATGAATTGCGCCCGTCTCATGGTCTTACAATGTTCTGGTGGGCCTCGACGGCCAATAGGAAGAAAATTCTACATCGATTTGCGGTGACTCGGAAAGTCTTGCAGGAAAGCTGTGCTGACCTGTTCCCAAAGGCGGCCGCCGATGGCTGGTCCGATGCAGGTGTGCGCAAGGCCTTACAATTTATCGAACGCCGCCAACGCAACCGCGCGGCCATAACGCGGTCCGAATTTGAAAACCTAGAAGCGGCCATTGATGTTGCGGAAGCGCAGGGCCTATCCCGAAAACTGACGGAAGAAATTTCCTATATGGCAGGTGTAAAACCCGCCACGGGCGCGCAAATTTTGACAGATAAGGGCGGCGAAGGGATTGCCATTCTGTGTAAAGCGCCGGGCTTGAAACGGGATCATATTGAAAAGTTTTGGCGCGCGCTAAAGCGTCCTGTGCACGAGCTCGACGGTTCTATTCATCCGAGCCTCGCGCGCGTTTTGGAAACTTATGATATGATATCCACGGATAAGGCCCAAACCGTCTTGCGCTATTGGAACTGGTCATTGACCGCCTCACTAAATGCGGATGTGCTGCGCTATATCAAAAATGGCGTTATCCCGCGCGAGGAAGAATTTGGCGCTGCAGCAATTACGGCGGCCTTGGTCTTCTCCCACCGTCAATAAAGCCGGCAAATATCTAAATCTTAGACACAGCATTCCACAGTTTTTGAGTCGCTTTGGACTTTAACCGCGTAGATTCCCTGCTATGAACGGGGACGTTTCTACGGGAGAAGATTCTGCTGCGTTTTACTCTGATACTTATTGTTGCTTTGGCTGCGACATGGCTGACGCTGTCTGGCTATTTCAAGCCGATGCTTCTTTCATTGGGCGTCATTTCAATTGGTCTGACGGTTTGGATATGCAAACGCATGCGCATATTGGACGGTGAAACCGCGCCCTATGCGACGCTCCTACAAACGCTGACCTATTTTAGATGGCTTTTCTCGGAAATTATCAAAGCGAATGTGGCGGTGGTCCGCGCCGTCATGTCCCCAGATTTAAAGATTTCGCCAACCCTCGTTCGTATTCCGACGCCGCAGAACACAGATATTGGCAAGGTTATGTTTGCCAATTCCATTACCCTGACACCGGGCACGGTAAGCGTGGATATTCAAGATGACCATATTCTGGTTCATGCCCTTTTATCAGAGATGTCTAACCCTGCTGATTTTGCAGAAATGGCGGAACGCTCCGCTTGGGCGATTGGGGAAGACATAGACGCCCCCCGTGAAACAGGAGACGCATCATGAGCCCCTTTATGGGATATTTCATGTTAGGCTCTGCCTTTCTGATTATCGTGTCTATGGCCCTCATGCTTGCGCGCTTATTGGGCGGCCCGACCCTCTATGACCGCCTTTTAGCTGTGAATAGTTTTGGGACGAAGACGGTTCTATTTCTCTGTGTGTTCTGTTTTATTATTGGACGCCCTGATGGTGTAGATATTGCGCTGCTCTATGCGCTAATGAATTTTATTGGGACCATCGCGGTACTCAAATTTTTCAATTATCAAGCCTTGGATGTGGGCTTGATGCGCGGCAATAATAGCGAGCGGGGAGGCAGGTCATGAGCCTTATTCTCGCAGCTGCAGCGGAGGCTGCATACGCCGCCGAAACCGCCCAACATATGGAGTGGTGGGGCGTTATTTCTACGATTGGAACTTTGGTGTCCATGAGTGCAGGTTTGTTCTTTGTCATGGCGGGAACAATCGGCGTGTTACGCCTTCCTGAATTTTACACGCGGCTTCACGCGGCGGGCATGACAGATACGCTCGGCGCTGAGCTCATCTTATTCGCCCTCATCCTCCAAGCCGATAATGTGCAGATGGTCTTGAAGCTTTTGCTGGTTGGCTTTTTTCTATTTGTCACCTCTCCGACCGCTACACATGCCGTTGCCCATGCAGCGTATAGGGCAGGGTTAAGGCCTTTGTTGGGTGAGTACCGTGCGCCTGCCCTTGAGGAGGACGGATCATGAGCGGCATTATGACAGCTGCGTCTGAACCCAGTTTCGTGGTCCCGGTTCTGCTTTTAGATATTAGTTTATTGGCGCTTTTGGTCGTCGTGGCCTTTGCGATTGTTCGCATGCGCTCGCTCTTTGCGATTGTGATGTTGCAAGGCGTTTACTCGCTCGTTTCCGCCGCTTGGTTTGTGTCTTTGGACGCTGTGGATGTTGCCTTCACAGAAGCCGCCGTTGGCGCGGGCGTCTCAACGGTATTGATGCTCTCGGCCATGTTGCTGGCGGACCGCAAGTCCACGCCCGTACCGATGCGCCGCCAGCTTGGCGCATTGACCGTTGTTATAATTGCGGGCGCGGCCATGCTCTATGCGGTGGGCGATATGCCCGCCTTTGGTGACCCAAATTCTCCCGCGAATAGTTATGTCGGTATGGATTTCATGGCGAAAACGGCGGAGGAGATTAAAATTCCAAATGTCGTGACGGCGGTTCTGGCCAGTTATCGGGGCTATGATACATTTGGCGAAGTGGTTGTTATTTTCTCGGCGGGCCTAGGCGTTTTGCTCTTATTGGGCCTGAACGGAAACGCGGGCCGCTGGGAAGCCAAACCTAATGGTCAGGTCATTAAAGATCGGACGGCGCCGTCTGCGTCCCAAGCGGACGCCCCGCAGAGTGATCAGCCAGAGATGGAGGCCTCGACATGAGCGATCCTGAAGCAAAATTTGGCCGGGATCCGCATGTCCTCCTTCGTGTTATAGCGAAATTTCTCATTCCGCTTATCGCGCTCTTTGCCTTTTACGTGCAATTCCATGGGGATTACGGCCCGGGTGGTGGCTTCCAGGCGGGCGTAATTCTCGCGGCCTCCGTTATTCTTTATGCGCTGATTTTTGGTTTAACCGAGGCAAAGAAAGCCTTTCCGCCGCGGCTTATCCGCTACGGTATGACGCTGGGCGTTGTGCTCTACGGGGGAACGGGTGTTGTGAATTTTATTTTGGGCGGCGAGTTTTTAAATTATTCAAATCTCGCCTCTGATCCGGCGGCTGGACAGCACTATGGCATTCTTGCGGTAGAGCTGGGTGTTTTGATTACGGTGACGACGGTAATGATTGCGATTTTCTATGCCTTTGGTTCGCGCCAACCTGAAACCTCGAATGAGGATTGGTAGATGTCCGATTGGTTCGCACAATATAACTATATCGTCGTTATCATCCTCATGATGACAGGGCTCTATATCGTTTTTTCGTCACGCAATTTAATTAAAAAACTTGCCGGATTATCGGTTTTTCAAACGTCCTTATTCTTGCTCTATATCACGATCGGCAAAGTTTCTGGGGGTCAGCCGCCAATTTTGCTCGAAGATAAATCTTACGGGAAAGATGGTGGCGGCCAGAGTTTACTCAGCGGACCTGTCGAAGTGGCCGCGGGGGACGCCGCCTTTATTTTACCCGGGCCGGGAAGCGATGTGCTCTATTCTAATCCGCTTCCCCATGTTCTAATCCTGACGGCGATTGTTGTGGGCGTGGCGACCTTATCTATCGGTCTGGCGCTGACGGTGCGCATCCGAGAAGTGTATCACACGATTGAGGAAGATGAGATTGAAGCCGCTGACTTTGTCTATAACTTGGAAGGGACCGCAGACTAATGTCCTTTCTTGATCTTGTCCCCGATTGGCTCCTTATTCATGGGCCCGCTTTTCTCATGGCGCTGCCGCTTATCATGGCGGCGATTACGGCCATTCTCCCCAATAAACGTGTGGCCTGGACCAGCACATTTATTGTTACGGCCATTCTGACGCTCACCGCTTTTTCCATTGCCCTTTACAATGTTGAGGTCGGCACGACCCTTTATAAAATGGGGGGCTGGGCGCCGCCGCATGGGATATCCCTTGTCATTGATGCACTGAATGCGCCTGTTATTGTGCTTATTGCTGTTATGAGCTTGCTGACGGTCGTCTATGCTTTGCCGGCGACCGTTGCGGAAATAAGGCCGAATAAGCGCGCGCCTTTTTATGCCGCCTTTTTGCTCTGCACGGCGGGACTTTTAGGTATGGTGGTGACCGGGGATGCGTTTAACGTTTTCGTCTTCCTCGAAGTTTCCTCCATCTCGACTTATGTCTTGGTCGCGATGGGCGCTGCGCGTGACCGCCGCGCATTATCGGCGGCCTATAATTATCTCATTCTAGGGTCTATCGGCGCGACATTCTTCGTCATAGGTGTTGGGTTCCTTTATATGGAAACGGGCACGCTCAATATGGCGGATATGGCGCGTATTTTGGCGGACCTTGATGGTGGGTCGCGGGTCGCGAAAGTGGCCTTTGGCTTCATCATTATTGGCCTCGGATTGAAGCTGGCTATGTTCCCACTGCACACATGGTTGCCGGGCGCTTATGCCTATGCCCCGACGCCCGTTACGACTTTCCTAGCGTCTACCGCGACGAAAGCGGCGCTTTATCTTTTACTCCGTTTCACATTCTTCGTCTTCGACCCTAGCTATGCCTATGTCGCGGATATATTGATGTTTATCCTCGTCGGGCTCGGCGTCATCGGCATGGTGTTCGCCTCGTTACAAGCCATTTTCCAAACAGACGTGCGGCGCATGCTCGCTTTCTCTTCCGTGGCGCAGGTGGGTTATATGTTGCTCGGGATTGGTATTGCGACAACGGCTTCCGTTGCCGCCGGCTATCTGCATTTAATTAATCACGCGATTATTAAAGGTGGTTTATTTCTTGCGCTTGGCGCTATGTGGTATCGTTTCGGTATCACCCGCATGGAAGATTTCCGCGGGCTTGGCCAAACAATGCCGTTGACAATGGGGGCCTTTACGGTGTCGGGGCTTTCCCTGATTGGGGTGCCCTTTACCGCTGGCTTTATCTCAAAGCTTAACCTGACTGTCGCGGCCGCTGATGCGGGTTGGTTATGGGCGGTTGGCGTGATTATGGTTTCGTCCATTTTGGCGCTTATCTATATTGGCCGCGTCTTACTCCTCGCCTATTTCCAATCGCCCCCGAAAGTGAACGGCGTCGAAGTTGCGCGGAATGAAGCCCCAATAGCTATGTTAATCCCGATGTGGTTTTTGGCGCTCTCCTCTATCTTTATTGGCATTAAGTCAGATGCTGTCGTTGGTGCGGCAACGCGCGCGGCTGAGTTTTTACTCGGAGCGGGCTGATGGATCTTATGATGACACCGCAAACTGCGCTCGCTCTATTGCTTATCATTCCGCTCGTCGCGGCGGCGCTTATTCCGCTGTTTGGGAAGTCCCAAAATCTGCGCGAAGGCGTGACCTTTGCGGCGGGTCTCGCGCTTCTCGCTGTCGTTATTTATCTGTGCATCGACGTCGCACAAGGCGGTCGGCCCGAACTTTATTTTGGGAATTTCGCGGGCAAGTTTGACTTTTCGCTAAAGCTTGAACCGCTCGGCGCGACATTTGCAGCGATTGCGTCCTCGCTTTGGCTCGTGAATTCCATGTTCACGCTGGGCTATATGCGCGGCAATAAGGAAAAACACCAAACCCGTTTCTTCGCTTGTGTGGCCGTGGCCATTGCGGCGGCGATGGGGATCGCCGCTTCGGCGAACCTTATCACGCTGTTTATTTTCTACGAAGCGCTGACGCTTTCAACCTTCCCCTTGGTCACGCACAAGGGCGACGCTAAAGCCAAACGCGGCGGGACGATTTATGCCCTTATCTTGATGGGCACATCTCTGGCGCTTCTCTTGCCCGCGATTGTCGGCACCTATGTAATTGCGGGGACAACCGAATTCGTTGTTGGCGGGATTTTCCCAGAAGGGACCTCGCTTGTCGCGACATCACTGCTGCTCTTCCTTTTTGCTTTTGGTATCGGCAAAGCGGCGCTCATGCCGACCCATCCTTGGCTGCCCAATGCGATGGTGGCGCCGACCCCCGTGTCCGCACTGCTCCATGCGGTGGCGGTTGTGAAGGCGGGCGTGTTCACCATGCTCAAAGTCGTGACTTACACCTTTGGTCCTGCGCTAACGGCTGCAACGCCTGCTTCGACCTGGCTAGCGTGGATAGCTGCCATTTCCATCGTACTGGCGTCAGTTATCGCGCTGCGCCAAGATAACCTCAAAGCGCGCCTGGCTTATTCCACCGTCTCGCAGCTCTCTTATATCACGCTCGGCGCGATGCTGGCTGTGTCTATGGGTATTCTGGGCGGCGGCCTGCAAATTGTTATGCATGCGTGGGGCAAAATCACGCTCTTTATGTGCGCGGGCGCGATTTACACGATTGCCCACCGCACGAATATCTCCCAGCTCGACGGGCTAGGGCGCACCATGCCCTGGGTCTTTGGCGCGTTTCTTGTGGGCGCGGTCTCCATTATCGGTATTCCGCCAATGGGCGGCAGTTGGCCGAAGTTTCTTCTGATGATGGGCGCGGTCGATAGCGGCAAAGCGATTTTAATTGCGGCGCTGATTGCCTCCTCCATTCTCAACATTATTTATCTCGTCCCGATTGCGGTACGCGGCTTTATGAAAGCGCCCGCCAATCCCGAAGATGACGCCCATATTGCTGAAGTACGCAAGAAACATCGCTGGGTCATTATCCCGCCCGTTATTACGGCGATTGGCTCGCTGGTGCTGTTCTTCTTTGCGGGCGGTATCATGGACTTCCTCACACCTATCCTGCCAGCAGGGGGGCTATAATGAGCGACGAAACGACAGAGGTTTTGGATGCCGAGATTGAGACAGAGGCCGTGAATTTGGATGACATCCATCCCGCCGCCCGCCCGTTTTTATTTTTGGGAAAAGAGTCCGTGAAGCGGAACTTCATTTGGCTTCCCCTAGTCGGCATGATTATTTGCATTATTCTGGGCGTGTTCAATCCGCAGGCCAAAGCCCTGCCAATCGAGAAATATATCCCGGGTAGCTGGGCGATTTATGGCTTTATCGCCTATTCCCTGATCGTGCTATCCGCGAATAGTTTGTTTAATTTCCTCGGCCGCGATGAGAATTATTACGGGGAGGGCGGCTTGCCTGATCCGGATTATTCGACAGATCCGATGATTACGGGGGAAGCCCATCATGATTGAGCAACTTCCAATCTTAGCCGAAATTAATCCTGGCCTTTGGGTTATCCTCGCAGGCCTGATGTGTACGATGCTGCCTGTGGGCCATGCGCGCAAAGCCTTTGTCATTGCTGCGCCGATTTTCGCAGGGTTTTTGATCTTTAAACTCCACGGGATGGATACGGGGGCGCATTTTGGTGGGCGCATGATATTTGGCGGCATAGAGCTGACAACGCTGCGGATTGATAATCTGTCCGTGGTTTGGGGCTATCTCTTCTGTCTGGCGGGCATCATCAACGGCATTTATGCCCTGCATGAGAAATGCCGTATGACGGATAGTTCTGCTTTGGTTTACACAGGCGCAGCCATCGCGGGCGTTTTGTCGGGCGATATGATTACGCTCTTTATTATGTGGGAGCTCACCGCGATTTCTTCTGTCTTCCTCATTTGGAAGGGCGGAGACCATGCCTATGCGGCCGGGGTACGCTATCTTGCCATTCATGTGTTCTCGGGCGTTATGTTGCTGGCGGGGGCCGTCATGCACGCGCAGGCCAACGGCGGCGATTTCATGTTTAACAATATCGGCCTCGAAAGCCCTGGCGGCTGGCTGATGCTCCTTGCTATGGGGATTAAAGTGGGCTTCCCGGGCCTGCATATGTGGATGCAGGACGCTTATCCAAAAGCCTCGATTACGGGCACGGTTATCCTCGCGAGTTTCACCACGAAATTTGCGGTTTATGCGCTGGCCCGCGGTTTTGCGGGCACGGAAATCCTGATTTGGATTGGGGCGATTATGACCTGTTTCCCCGTCTTCTTTGCTGTCGTGGAAAACGACTTGCGCCGCGTTTTGGCTTATTCCCTGAATAACCAGCTGGGCTTTATGGTCTGCGGTATTGGGATTGGCACCTCGCTCGCGCTGAACGGCGTTGTCGGTCAGGTCTTTGTCCATGTTATCTTTAAGGGTTTGCTTTTCATGTCCATTGGCGCGGTCATGTACCGCACGGGCACGGCCAAAGCCTCAGAGCTGGGCGGGCTGTTCCGCTCCATGCCCTATACTGCGATATTCTGCTTGATTGGGGCGGCGTCCATTGCGGCAGTGCCGCTTTTCGCGGCCTTTGTGACGAAAGCCATGATCTTGGCGGCGGCCGTCTATGAGCACCATACACTCGCCTTCCTGATGATGCTGTTCGCTTCCGCGGGTGTGATGGAACATTCGGGGATTAAAGTGCCCCACTTTACTTTCTTCGCCCATGATAGCGGGCGGCGCGTGAAAGAAGCCCCGTGGAATATGCTCGCCGCCATGAGCATTGCCGCATTCTTCTGTATCTATCTCGCTTGGCCCGTGGGCGGCTTCCAGAACCTGTATGCGCTCATGCCCTTTGAAATGGATAAGCCGTATCAACCCTATACAGTCGACCATGTGGTCTTCCAGATGCAGCTACTTTTTGCGGCGATATTCGCCTTTACCTTGCTCAAGCGCTTCAAGCTTTATCCCGCTGAACGCCGCGCGGAGATACTCGATGCGGATTGGACTTACCGGAAAATGGGTCTGAATATCGCAACATGGGGGTCTGCAATGTGGACGCGTCTGTCCTCGCAAACGAACCGCGTAAAAACACGCGGCCTCTCGGCGGTCGGGCGCAAGCTCTATCAGACCTTCTCACCAGCGGGCGCTGCCTCTGAAGCTGCACCGTCGGGTCTCGCGGCTGTGATGACGGCTGGGCTCTTATTCATCGTTCTCCTATTGGCCTATATTGCCCGATAATAGCGACCATATCCTCAATCTCACGGCGCAAGTTGTGAGCGCCCATGCCAGCGCGCATAAGGCGAGCCCTGAGGAGATTGTGGAAATGATCGCGAGCGTTCATGCCGCCTTTCTGCGCGCCTCTGCGGGTGAGGCGGGTCCGTCGCATGGCCAAGCGCCTGCTGTACCCATCGAGGAGAGCCTGCGCGATGATGCCTTGGTCTGCCTTGAAGATGGTTTGGAATTCCAAAGCCTTAAGCGCCATTTGCGCGTGAAATATAATCTCACACCCGCCGCTTACCGCGAAAAATGGGGCTTATCGCGAGATTACCCTATGGTTGCGCCCGAATATGCCCGCCGCCGATCTGCACTTGCGAAGCGTTCGGGTCTCGGAAAAAGCTAAGTTTTTTTGAAAAATGACAGAATATTGAAAAGTCGAATCGGAGCCGATTCGTAAAAACCCGCTTTTCTCCCTTAAACTCTTAAATATGGTTAACGAAGTGTTGATGCGCGGGTTCTGACTACCCCATAGATGTTACGGGGAGTTCGCCTTGGGAAGGGCATTCCAAATTTATTTTGGTGCAGGAGAGTAGGGGTTTATGCTATCGGGGAACGCATTGCGGCATCAGATAATTTTGCCGCAACAACAAAAATTTTACGACTATTGGCGAAGCAAATGCCGCGCGGGAAGCTTTCCATCAAGGCGCGATATCTGGCCCGAAGAAATTCAGGCGCAGCTCCCGATGACAACTATCATGGAACGGATTGAGCCGGAAAATGGCGCAGAGCGGCGCTATCGTCACCGTCTCGCAGGGACAGGCTATTGGAACCTCTATGAGCGAGAAATCCAAGGACTTCATGTCGATGAGCTGCCCATTGGCTGCCGCGTAGACTATTGGCACCGGGTCTTAGATATGGTTATCGACACGCGTAAACCTTATGTTGGTGTCACCCGCCCCAACACGCCTAATGGCTCGCATTTAGCTTTGTTTTGGGCGCGCATGCCGCTCTCCGAAAACGGCACAGATATAACCGCAATATTGGGATATGATCATCTGGTGAAGATGAGCGAAGTCGCCGACTTCATGCCTGCGCGCGAAAAAGTGGTGGCATAATCGTCGCCGAGGTGACGGTCCGCGCCTAGCGTTAGCGGCGACTATGGGTCAAAGGTCTCAGGATTTCCAAGACTTTACGGTTTCATGGATAGTCTCAAATGAAGACCATAGATTGGCCCTTGTTAAATTCAGGGGTTTGATTACATTTTCAATCACTCGTCTGGGAGAGAGTAATGACCGAATTAAATGATTGCGGATGCGGAAGAAGTCCAACTGGGAAATGTATTGGGTGGCACAGCCTTTCCGAGGAAGAGTTTCAGAAGAAACTTAAAGCCTATGAAGCCAAACAGAACGCCAAAAAATAAAAGGTTCAGGGGTTTTTGTTGGAGACCAATAACCTGAGGACCGCCCTAGCTTGTTATTAGCCTGATAGGTCACGACTTAATGGCCCCGCTGACCAGTTATTTTTCTAGTTTAGAAAAGCACATAGGGAAATTGTTTTTCCTTGCCAGCTTTTGAATAGTCTCTGTCCCGCAAAAAGGCAGGCTGCAAAAATACGCGTTTTACTTCGGCATCGTATTTTCCGCGTTTCTCAAAGCTTCCGCGGTGTTTAAGTTTGATATGTATTTCTCAGCGGCCTTCCTTGTTTTGGCCTTAATGGCATTCGCTTTGGCTTGTCTTTCAGCATATTTTTTATGCTGGCGTTCAAATTGAGCGCGTCTATGGGCACAGGTTGACACGTGGCAATTTTTATCCGCTTCATGATCATAGATAGCTTGTAACACATCATGGGTGAAGGCACAGCCGGATAAGCTAAAGGCGCATACTCCAATTGAGATAAGTTTGAGGTGCGTTTTCATATGTAAAAGTAACTCAATACAACTCAGCAACAAGTTACAATTTTTATACGTAATAGAAAAACTTAATCCTCATTTCAGCGGGGCTTTTCAAAGCGCCTGTAAATTTTTCTCATTTTCGCCCTTTCGAAAAACTTCGCGCTAGTTTCAATCCTTTATCGGAAAGTGTGAACATAAGGCGAACAAATCATATTGACTCCACCTCTAAAATTATAGGAATATAATCCTCATATTGGATGGGGCGGCTATATTAGGTCTTCATTCCAGACGGAGGACTTTATGGCCACACGGCGACAACATCCTGATGACCCTAGCTTTGCACGGCTGGCCGTCATCGCAGTGGGACTCGAATTCGGGCTCCCCAATCTGACCTTAGACCAGGACCGCAACACCCCGCGAGATAAGCAAGAGGTCTTTGCGCGGCAAGTCGCGGCCTATCTCTGCCAGACCGTGTTCAACATGAGCAAGCCGCGCGTAGCGGAGCTGTTTTCGCGTGACCGCTCCACCATATCCCACGCGCTAAATGTTGTGGAAGATAGCCGCGATGATCCCGTGTTTAACCGCAAGCTGTTAAAGGCCGAAAGCTTCCTGACTGACAGCTGGCACAGATTAAGGGGCGGCGTATGAACTATTCCTCAGAGGCGCTAGAGATGCATCACATCTTGCGCGATATTCACAAGGTCGATGGTCTTATCGCCACCAATCCGCAGGGCAGCGATCATCCTGTTTTCCCGTGCCGCGATAAACGCAAACGGCCCGTGATATGGATAGAGCAGGCAGGGTTTAAATGGCTGCGCGGTCAGAAAATGATTACGCCCCATATGCGCGGCTATGTGCTCGCCTCCAGCGTCACACGGCGTTTGGAAAGGGGCGAGAGCGCGGTGACGGAAGCCAGCCGCGAGGCCTATGTCCCCGATGCGTCTCGGCCTGCGGCGAACCTCAATCGGCGGATAACACCGCTGGAGCGGCTTGCGCGGCGCGGCGGACGAGAGCCGGGCAAGCGCTGGCTCAGCGCGGCAGAGGTCGAAGCCGGCAAAGCGCTGGCGCGGGATTATATGCGGGCGGGCGAAGGCCAAATGGTCACGCAGGATTTTATGTCCGCGGGTGTTGAGGGCGGCGATAGGAACGGCGCGGCAGAGCGGGCCATGCTCGCGCGGATTACGGCGTCCACGCGCCTGCGCAGCGCACAGGCGCTTCTCGGCCCAGACCTCGCGCCGGGCCTCATCGCCTTATGCTGCCGCCAAGAGAGTTTGGAGGAGGTGGAGCGCACCGAACACTGGGCGGCGGGTTCAGGCAAGCAAATCGTGAAGCTGGGATTGGCGAGGCTTGTGCGGTTATATGGAACTGAGGCGGGCGTGGGGTGAGGGGCTGCCGTTAATGCGACGGTACCAAACGTTTTCTTGTTGGGCACCATTTATAAAGCACGGCACTCTCGTCTAACTGACCCAGTTTGGCAACCTCTACTTCGGCTTCCATCTGGGCTATAAAGGTAGGGGGAAGCGGGGTGTCGTCAAAGACATTTTCTTCAAACCATGTCTTAAGCGCGGTCCAATCATCGGGCACATTGGAATTTGCGGCTTGATAGGTCATCGGGTCTGTCATGATTTAATCCTTCTCAGGCTCCCACATTTTCTAGGGTGTGCCCCCTGCCATGTTAATCAGTCCTGAATGGGGTTTGCGCGGGGCGGTCTCATAAAAATCAAAAACATAATCCCCGCTTTTTGCGGCGCGCTTATACTGCGCTTATGACAGATTTAAGCGATGATTTTTTTGAGACGGCTTTGGCCGGAATACAGGAACGGTTGGATGATCTTATCACCCAGCCCAAATCGGAGGGCGACCCGCCCGATAAATGGGCGAAGAGTTTTTCGGCCCTGATGAAAGCGGAGGCGGATGCGAAGGCTCGCCTCGAAGATCACCGCGCCAAGACCTTTGCCAAACAACACACACGGTATGAAGACATGCCACCCCCAACCCCCGAAGATGAGGCGCGGTTCGATGCAGAATTTCAAAAAATACTCTCAGAAATCTTCGGCGAAGATGAAGTTTAAAAAGATATGGGAAGACCTAAAGCCTTGGCAAAAACCCCTATTCCTCCAGAAATGGAAGTTTTGGAGACGGGATAATCAAGCCGAACCTAAATCTAATTTCCTCATCTGGCTTATCCTCGGCGGGCGGGGCGCGGGGAAAACGCGGGCCGGGGCGGAGTGGATCCGCGAGCG
>CALLBD010000014.1 GCA_938001915.1 uncultured Caulobacterales bacterium
GCGCTGCTGATGCGGAAGCGGCGAGAGGTGAGGGTGCGGGCGGTTTGAGGGGAGGTAGGTAGTGTCTCGGTTTGAATTTTTGGGGTAATTCAAGTGGTAATTTAGACCTTCAGCAACTACGATTCTAGAATCGGCCTTTAAAACGTCGCAATTAAACGCCATATAACAAACTGTAGTAATGAAGCTACGAGCGTCTTTAAACGTAGTTAAATGTTATTGTAGCGCGATTATAGCGCAACATTAGCAGTTGACGCGGGTGCAACTTGTTGTGCTAAGGGGCGACTAACAACACTTAACAACGAATAATAGAGATATGGGGTTATTCGTTACTTGGTTATCGGTACGTAAAATCGTCATTAACCAATGACACACTCCATTGTGATACTATATTCATGTAAAATGTGCTATAATACGGTCATTAAGCCGTTTGGCATGAAAATTGGAGGCATAATGCCAAAAAGGCTAAAGCAACGGCCTTATGTGTTGCTAAAGTAAACGGATTGCAGCAGCTGCGGCTGAGGTGAGATGGAGCTAACGATGAAAACTGAACTCGCGCTCTTGAAAGAAGAGCTATATGGCGATCCTAATAATAGCATCGCCGATATAAAATTTTACCCAGGAGACACAAACGCGTCTCTAGAGGATGTCGCACGCGCGACGCGTAAAGCAATTGGCGTGCTTACTACTGGTAACTTTGAAGAAATTCCGCTAAGTATCCAAAAATAATATGATTTTTGGAATCGAATGCCTTACCGCGACCTTTACAATTTAAGACAAAAGCAACAATCACCCAGTCTGGACTTGCAATGGTTTCGAGACCAAGCTGCTGAACTTGGCTGGGTGAATAACTTAAAAATGGTCAGGACAGACGAGCTTGATTCCAGCATTTTGTGCGGCTTAGTTCTTCGTAGACCAAATTTATCAGACCACGGAATAACTTCAGATTATATTATCATCACAAGCGGCGACTTGAAAACAAACCCAATAAAAGAAAAAACTGTTGCAATGAAGGAGCTTATGCACCTTTATCGCCCATTTCCTGCAGAAGAAAATGCGTCTGCGTTAGGCTTTGATACATTTGTGAGGCAATTTTTTGGACATTCCGCTAGCGAGCGAACGAATGCTGTGATGTCTGAGTACAAGGCTCTTTGGATGGCGCTTGGGGTCGTCTGTCCTGAATATATTAGGACACGTTTCTTGTCTGAATACGAAGACGGACGTCCAATTTCAGAGATTGCTGCTGAAATGGAAGTTCAAGAGTATCATGCCGTAACAATACTTTCAGACCAATTCACGGATGAAATTCAGGCGCTCTTAAAATAATCTGTACTGCCAAGAAGTCCTTCATGGATATCATTCTTATTTTTGAGGATTGATTTAAGTCCAGTTTCAGACCTACGTTCTGGCAAGACTCGGAGCCCTCCATGAAAATGTATATCAAAAGCGTGATGGTGGATGACCAGGCTAAGGCTTTGGCCTTTTACACGGATATCCTTGGCTTTGACGTAAAGCATAATATCCCCATGGGTGAGCATAGTTGGATTACGCTGGTTTCCCCCGAAGAGACAGGCGAGGTCGAGCTGGCGCTGGAGCCGAATGCTTATCCTGCGGCGGCCGAATTTCAGGCGAAATTAAAAGCGGATGGTATTCCGTGGACCGCCTTTCGCGTGGATGACATCACCGCCGAACATGCGCGCCTGACAGCGGCGGGCGTAGATTTTACGCAAGACCCTACCCCCGCAGGCGAGGTCACGCTGGCGGTGTTTGATGACACATGCGGGAACCTCATACAGCTCATTGAACTTGCGGGGTGAGCGCGGGTTGCTCTCTTGGCCTCAGATATCTCTGACACGCATAATTTGGCTTTGCTTCGCCGGTTTTATTTTAATGGGCTGCGCAAGTTTTCGCGGCGCGCCCACCGCCACTATTGAACAGACGCCCGGCGCCTTTAGCTTGCCCTATCGGCTTTCCTCTGCGGGGCGTATTTTGCTCGACGTCTCCATCGACGGAGAGGCTGCGCGGCCTTTAGCGCTCGATACCGGCGCGACGGTTTCCGTGCTTTATGGGAGCTATGCCGAGGCCATAGGGTTGGAAGTCAGCGGTAGAACCCTGTTTGTGAGAGGCTTGGTCGGGAAGGGCGAGCGCCCCGTCATCGAAAATGTCGAGATGCAATTAGGCGCGCGCGCTTTTGCGATGGACCAAATGCTCATGCTCGACACGCCCTTTATTAAAGACGAAGCCGTCGGCCTTTTGGGAGCGGATGTACTGGGCGGCTATGTAGCTCTATTTAATCGGGATACATTGACCGCCAGTTTTATTCCGCGAGACAATGTCACGCGCGAGAGTTTTAAGGGGTGGAATGAAATTCCGCTTCAAATTTTTGACGACGCCCAGACCAGCTCCCGTCTATATTTCGCGCATATTAATTACCGAAATCAGGATGTCCCAGTCTTGGTTGATACGGGGTCGAATTTGAATTTTATTAATTGGAAGCTCGCGACACTGGATAGGGATGTGCGCCGATTGGAACGTAAACTCATTCGGCAAGGCACGGTGCAGGGGGCTTTAGACTCGACCTCTGCGTCGACGCAAACGAGCTTTAAAGATCTCACATTGGGACGTCAGCATTGGGATGAAATTACGGTCGTCATCATGGGGCTAGACGCCTTGGAGACGGTAGCGCCCGTGGACGCGCCCATGATGGTGGCGGGCGCATCTGTCTTCACGCCGCATACCATTGCCTTCGATTTAACGGGGCTGGCCCTGTATATACGGCGGTCATGATGGAATATCTGTTTCTTCTTATTCCGTTGGCTATTCTTTTTCTGGCATACCGCGCGCGCGGGAGCGGCGGCTTTTCCGCCCCCGAGGTTTCGCCGATTTCCAAGTCGGATTTAGGCGCTTTTGAAGCCGCGCCGTCGCTTTGGGTCAATAGTTCCGAGGCGGCCCTTTTTGCCATCCTGCGCCGATATATGCCGACGGGTTTTCATGTGCATGGCAAGACCCGGCTCGAGGATATCATCCGTGTCAGGCGCGGATTGCCAGAGCAGCTGCGCTGGGCGGCGCGCGGCCGGGTGAAATCTCGCCATGTCGATTTTCTTATCACCAACCGAGCGGGAAAGCCCGTCTTGGCGATAGAGCTGGATGGGGCGTCGCATAATAGGCGCAAACCGTCCGAAAGCGATAAGGTCAAGACAGCATTATTTAAGGCCGCTGACATTCCCCTGCACAGAATCATTGTGGGTGAAGATTTCGACAGTAGAGCGCAGAAAATTGGCGATATGTTAAAGCGTTATTAACCACAATCCGATTGACTAGATTTCGGCGCATTACAGGAACTAAACGTGCTCGGAATTTTAAAACGTAAGAAAATCGAAAAGCTGGAGGGTCAACTTGCGCAGGTTGACGTGCGTCTTGCGCTGACAAAGGCTGAACTTGCGGCACAGCTCATCAAATTGGCGGGTCAGACCTCTGATGTAGTCCCCCTGGTGGCGGCAGACGACGCGTTGTCTGTGGCGCGCGATCTTTTTGGTTTTGAGGGCGCCCCCGTCGAAATCTGTCTCGTGCAGATTGCTCTTGGAGATATGTATCTGAAATTGGGACGGGAGGCTTCTGATAAATCTATGCTCACTCAGGCAAAAGCTGCCTATCGCACGGCCATTACGATGGCGTCGGTTCAGGGTGATGACGATCTACGCGCGGAATTACGGATGAAGGTAAAGCTCATTAATAGCCATTTAGGGCAAGGGCCAAAAACTCCGTCCCTCTTTCGCGCAGCTTAGGTTTTTAAATAAATCAAAGACTTACAGGAAAATTCAAGAGAATAATCCTCAGCTAACCCAAATGGCCCTATAAACAGCTCATCGACGAAATTTCGTCTCGCCGTTTTTAGGTCTCCCATATGTTTACTTTCTTCCGTCGGTCCGCCGACCCCATTGCCGTGTCCGAAGCGCACACGCCAGAGCGCAAGGCCGCGCGCCCCTTGCTGGCTACGCATCTCCCGCGTGGCGCCGCGATGCCCTCGCAGTCATACATAGCGCTCTGCCGTGAAGGCTTTGCGCGCAACCCTATCGCCCATCGCTGCGTGCGCCTTATCGCGGAAAGCGCGGCCTCTGTGCCGCTGCGCAGTTCCGATGCGCGGGCCGCGAAACTTCTCGCGCGCGGCGTGCCGGGCCGCAGCGCCGTTGAAACGCTGGAGAGCTTTTATGGCTATCTGCAACTTGGCGGGAATGGGTTTTTAGAAACCGTGCTGAGTGGGGATGCCCCTATCGCGCTTATCGCACACCGACCCGACACACTGAAAATGGGCCGTGACGCGAAAGGGCAGGCCACAGGCTGGACGCAAGCGGTCGGTCCGAACACGCGCCGTTTTCCGCGCGATACGGCGACGGGGGCCTGCGCCTTGTTTCATATGCGCTTGTTCAACCCGCTGGACGAGTGTGACGGGCTTTCGCCGCTGTCTGCAGCGGCGCAAGCGGTGGCTTTGCACAATCGTGGCAGTGTCTGGGCAAAGGCCTTGCTAGAGAACTCAGCGCGGCCAAGCGGCGCTTTGGTACATGACCCGGCTTCTGGCGAGCGCCTGACAGATGAACAATTTGAACGGCTGAAATCCGAACTAGAGAATAATTTCACAGGCCCGCACGCGGCGGGGCGTCCCTTGGTCCTTGAAGGCGGGCTTGATTGGCGCTCTATCTCGCTTTCGCCGACGGATATGGATTTTATTGAACTGCGCCGAGAAGCGGCTCGCGAGATTGCGCTGGCCTTTGGGGTTCCGCCCATGCTGCTCGGCATACCGGGCGACAACTCATATGCAAATTACCGCGAGGCCAATCAGGCCTTTTGGCGGCAAACGATTATCCCCTTGGCGGCGAAAACTGCGCGGGGGTTGCAAGGCTGGCTCGCAGGGTTTTACGGCGAGGGTGTTGAGATAACGCCTGACCTCGACGCCGTGCCAGCGCTGGCGGAAGAACGCGCCGTGCTGTGGAAACGCCTCTCTGAGGCGCGGTTTATTTCGGACGGCGAGGCGCGGCAAATGGCGGGTCTCTCGTGCCAATCCGATGAGGTGGCCCCGTGACAGACCCCGTGACAGGAAAAGCCTCAACACCGTTCCAAATGGACCGCACCATTACCATGAGCCTCGTCCTCACCTTGCTTGTGCAAACCTCTGGCGGGCTCATCTGGGCGGGATCTGCGGCGGCGCGATTAGATGCGCTGGAAAGCCGTATCGCCGTGAATACCGGCATCGCCCAACGCCTCGCGCGTTTGGAAGGTCAAACTAGCCAAATGGCGCAAAGCCTCGCCCGTATCGAAAGGGAGCTTATCCGCGATGAGTGATCTGTTTATCTCTGGGTACGCCAGCCGTTTCGGTGAAGCGGACCTCTCTGGCGATATCGTGCAGCGCGGCGCATTTAGCGCTTCTCTGCTCTCCCGCGCCGACCCATTCCCCATGTTATTTGGTCACCAGACCGATACGCCCATCGGCGTTTGGGACCGCATCTTTGAAGATGAGATCGGTCTGTTTGTGGCGGGACGTATTTTGGACACAGCCCCGTCTCCGCGCCGCTTAGTGGAAAGCGGAGCGGTCAGCGGACTGTCCATTGGCTACCGCACGCGGCGGTCAAATTCGCGCCCCTCTGGCGGGCGCATCCTAACCGACATTGATCTTTGGGAGGTGTCCGTCGTCGCCTTTCCCATGCTGCGCTCTGCGCAAATTACCCACATCGGCGACAGTTCTGAAATCAACGCAGACCATCAAAGGAGATATGCGTGAAACCCCAATTAGAAACCCCCAAACTCGAAACAAAAGCTTCGGGCGATTTGCAACAGGCCAAGGCCGATTTCGCGGCCATCTTCGCCGCCTTTCGCGAAGCCAATGATAATCGCTTGGCGGCGCTGGAGGCGAAGTCATCGGTTGATCCGCTGCTGACGGAGAAAGTCGACCGCTTAAATGCGGCGTTGGAAACGCAAACGCGGCGCGTGGAGAACCTCACGCTGGCGCAAGCAACACCTAACTTCCCAAGCGAAGCGAAATCCGCCGACACCCAAGCCTGGGCGAGCTTTATTCGCACAGGTGAAACCTTAGGGCTGGAAGGTAAGTCCGTCGCCTCTACCGAAGGCGACGGCAGCCTCATCGCGCCCGTGGAGACAGAAACGCGTATCGATAGCGTCTTGGCGGAAACCTCGCCCATGCGCCGCCTCGCGACTATTCGCACCATCGGCGCAAGCCTTTTCCGTAAACCCGTCAGTACCTCTGGCGCGGCGGCAGGCTGGGTTGGGGAAACCGACCCGCGTGTCGAAACCGAAACGCCAAATCTCGCCCTGCTCGAATTTCCAGCGGGCGAGCTCTACGCCATGCCGGCTGCGACGCAGGCGCTGTTGGATGATAGCGTCGCCGATGTGGATGCGTGGCTGGCTGAAGAAGTCCGCGATGTGTTTTCGGCCCAAGAAACGGCAGCTTTTGTAAATGGTGACGGCGTGAATAAGCCGCGCGGTTTCCTCACAGAGCCGGGCTTAGGGGTGATTGAAACGGACGCGCTCGACACGGATGGTTTGATTGATCTCATCTACGGCCCGCACTCGCGCTACCGCGCCAATGGCAGTTTCGTCATGAACCGCCGCACGATTAATGCTGTGCGGAAATTCAAAGACGCGGATGGGAATTATATCTGGCAACCGTCCCTCGCGGCGGGCGGGCCCTCGACCTTGCTCGGCTATCCGCTGGTGGAAATGGAAGATATGCCAGATATTGGCGGCGGCGCAGCCAGCGTAGCTTTCGGCGATTTCCGCCGAGGCTATCTCATCGCAGACCGCCAAGGCGTACGCGTATTAAGAGACCCATACTCCGCCAAGCCATACGTGTTGTTCTACACAACAAAACGCGTAGGCGGCGGGGTGCAGGATAAGGATGCGATTAAATTATTGAAGGCGGGGTAGTAACCCTTCCTCCCCCCAGTAGGGGGAGGTGCTGAAGCGTTTGCAAAACGCGAAGGCGGAGGGGGTAAGTGTGCAGATTTAGTCCAGCACTCCTACCCCCTCTGTTTTCACTGACGTTCAAACATCTCCCCCCACTGGGGGGAGAAAGGTCTTTCTATTTTATGGACAGGTTCAAGGTGTTTGTTATTGTGAAGTATGAAGCCTCGGCATTTCGATATCGACAGAAAGGCACTTAAACGCGCACGAAGTCTACGCAAAAATATGACGGAAGAAGAGCGATTGCTCTGGTCCGACTTAAAGACGTTTCGGAAATTCGGTCTGGCCTTTCGTAAACAGGCTCCCGTCGGTCCGTTCATTGTAGATTTCCTGTGCCGCAAAGCCATGCTTGTCGTTGAAGTCGATGGTGACCATCACGGCGAGGATGAGCAATGGATCAATGACCGCGAACGCGATGCATGGTTGGCCGCACATGGCTATAAAATTCTGCGGTTTTGGAATGCGGATGTCAGGCGATCTTTGGACGATGTGACGGAAGCTATTTTTACAGAAGCAAAACGGTTGACAGATTTACGCGACTAACTCCTCCCCCCAGTGGGGGGAGGTGCCGAAGCGTTTGTAAAACGCGAAGGCGGAGGGGGTATGTGTAAAGGCTTTAACTCGGCACACCGACCCCCTCTGTTGTCTCTGCGGTCCAACATCTCCCCCGACTGGGGGGAGAAAGGTCTTTCTATTTTGACAGTATTCGATTTATTTCTAAATCCTATCAGCCTTGGTGCTACCCGTCTGTTAGCACTGTATAATCACTTCTATCATTTTCATATTTGTATTGGAGTTTAAGTTTTGATCCATTTTGAAAAGATATAATTGCGATAGCTACGCCGTCTTTAGAAATTTCTTTGAAGCCCTGAATTGGGCTTCCGAAAATCTTGTGACCATCAAAGAGTTTAGTATCTCGCCACTGCATTTTGTCATCACCCGTTATAGTTCCTACAATCGGGTAATTAATCTTATTGGCGTCTACTCTCCATTGGCAGGCCTCATCATCATAAAAAACCCTCCAACAATTCGAATGGTTATCTTTTAGGAAAATGGGGCAGCAAGCACATGAGAGATTTCCACATAGCCAAAACTGACGTGCGGACGCTTCGATAATCACATGCCCAATTAAATTTTCTTCAGTTACATTCATGACCAACAAATAAGGGTTGTTCTTTGAAAAGTCGAATTTTTTGAAACCAAAAAACGTCCGGTTAAAACTTAAACCAAACCCAGCCTGCTCTCCGAGCAGGCTTTTTTTATGCCTTCAAATAGGAGTCCCTATGACATTGACTGACCTTTCCCCCCCGCCTGCTGCCGCTGTGTCACTAGACGCGGCGAAGGTGTTTTTGCGGGTGGACCATGAGGATGAGGACGCGTTGATTGCGGACCTTATCGATGTGGCCGCGCGCCAGATTGAGGCCCGGTGCGGCGTATCCTTGATTACGCGCCGCCAACGCCTCACCAAAGCCGCGAGTGCGGCGGGCGTGTATCTGACGCGTTATCCTATTCTCTCAATTGACGCCGTGCGTGACGGCGAGAACGCGCTGCCCATAGACGCAGATTTACGCGCGCGGCCAGTGCTCGTGCGAACTCAATCGCGCGGCACGCTCACCGTGGATTTCACCGCTGGCTACGGCGAGACCCCCGCCGATATTCCGACGCCGCTGCGCCAAGGCGTTATGCTGCTGCTGGCGCATCTCTATGAATTTCGCGTGGGTAATCCGCCGCCTGGATTTCCGATGATGGTGGATGCCCTCATTCAGCCCTATCGGGGGATGCGGCTATGATTGGGCAAATGCGAAACCGTATCGGCCTCTACACGCCCTCCGAAGCGCCAGATGCGCTGGGCGGGACGGTGACGACATGGACGTTCCAGACCTCGCTCTGGGCGGGCATTCGGCCCAAAGCCCTGACCGAGCGGCTAGAGAATGGGCGGCTCTCTGTGACGCAGAGCTATCTCGTCGCCATTCGCTATCGCCCGAGATTTCCCGAACGCGCGCGCTTGATGTGGAAGGGCCGCATGCTTCGCGTTGTCGCCGCGAGCGACCCTGATGCGCGCGGCGAGCGATTACACCTGATTTGTGAAGAGGAAGCCCAATGACCGAGCTGATGAATATATCTGAACAAGCGGAAAGTCTCGCGCGGGCGGTACATGCGGTGCTCTCTGCGGACCCCGCCGTGCAATATGGGCTAGGCGGGACGGCGGATATTCCGCCGCGCCTCTATGACGCCGCGCCCGAAGATCCCATCTTTCCCTATCTGACTTACGGCGCGCTGCGCAGCGAGGATATTGGCGCGGACGCTGCGCCGATGGCATCGCACCAAATGACGCTGCATCTCTGGTCGCGCTATACGGGGCGGGCGGAGGTCATGGCGCTACTGGGGAACGTCGGTCATGCGCTGACCGCCGAGCGTTTGACTGAGGCGGCCAATGTCGCGGTCCGCAGCGCCACGCCGATATATTCCGATGTGCTGCGCGCCCCCGATGGGCGCACCCATCACGGCCTGCTGCGCCTGTCCATCACCACACATCCGAAACAAGGCCAAATGACATCAGGAGAGCCCCTATGAGCGCGCAAAGAGGCGGCGATATGCTGCTGAAGATAAGAAATGACGCGGGGGCCTATGTGACCGTCGCGGGGCTGCGGACCAAAACTCTGCGCCTGAACGCGCGGCCCGTCGATGTGACCGATACGGCTTCGCGCGGCTGGAAAGAGCTATTGCCAGGGGCAGGGATGCGCACGGCGGAAATTTCGGGAACGGGCGTATTTCGCGATGCGGAGTCCGATACACGCCTACGCGGGGCATTCTTCGAACAATCCGCGCAGGCGTGCCGGTTTATCATTCCCGATTTTGGGATGATTGACGGGGATTTCCTTATCACGGGGCTGAATTATGCGGGCAGCTATAATGGCGAAGCCCAATTTGAACTCACCCTGATGAGCGCCGCTGTCCCAGAGTTTACAGCGCTATGAGTAGCTATCGAATGGGTGACCGCCAAGTAGTGGTGACAGGGCAGGTTTACCGCTTGCGTCTCACGGTCTCGGCCCTCGCGCAGATGGCGTCGGTGTTGGAGGCCGATAGCCCCAAAGCTTTGGCGGCGCGTTTGCGCAAGGCAGGTTTGGCGGAGTGGAACGTCGTCTTTCGCTGTGTCGCTACGCCCGCGTCAAAGACGGCATTTGGGCGCGAGAAGATGGTCGAGATTTTACCCAGTCTCAGCGCGCTGATGAGTGAAGGCTTACGCGCATGAGCTGGCCCTTTGAAAGCTGGCATCACATCGCCATTCGCCGTTTCAACCTAAACCCTGACGCCTTTTGGGATATGCCCCTGCGCGATTGGCTGGGGCTGTTGGAAGGTGTGAAACCGCAAAGTTTCGAAAGAAAAATTTTGGATGATTTGCTTCAAATCTATCCCGATGAAGGAGGCGAGAATGAACACGATTGATGACGCCGCGCAGGCGTTAGAAAGTTTCGCCGCAGGTCCCGGCGCAGAAGCGGCCAATGCTCTGGCGGATGTGTTTGAACAGGCGGGCGAGCGTATTGCAGGTTCGCTGGAACGCGCGGCAACGTCGGGGGAGTTATCATTTAACTCACTCGCGGAATCTGTCTTAAATGATCTCGCGCGTATCGCTATTTCAGAATTAATTACCGCGCCCTTACAAGGCGCGGTTTCCTCTTTGACGAGTTCGATTGCGGGCGGCGTGTCTGCGAAATCTTCGCCCGTTACCGTGAACGTAAATGCCCCGCAAGCCTTTGGGAAAACCAGCGGCCCGCAGGCCAGTTCCGCGCAAATGGCGGCGCAAATCGCGCAGGCTGTGACGCGGGCGCAAGGTAGAAATTAGTCCGCCAAAATTAGGATAAGATATATGACAGATTTTCATGATGTACGCTTCCCGCTGAACCTCGCCTTTGGTGCGCGCGGCGGGCCTGTGCGGTCGGTAGATATTCTCGACCTTGCCAATGGAGCAGAAGTTAGAAATGCGAGAGGGCGGCATAGTCGTAGGGAATATAATGCTGCCGCAGGGATAAAGTCTCGTGAAGAAGCCATTGAATTATTGCATTTTTTTGAATCGCGCCGAGGGCCTTTACATGGATTTCGGTTCCGTGACCCCTTGGATTATGATGCGGAATCCGTCCTTGGGATGGGCGACGGCAGGCAGACAGAATTTGCGCTGACAAAGGCTTACGGAACCGAACCGCAGGATTATATTCGACGCATTACGAAACCCGTGGAAGGGACCGTGCGTGTGCGAGTGGATGACGTGGAAACTTCCGTTTCCGTCGACCATGTGCGCGGCATTATCCAAGTCGCAACACCCCCAAAAATTGGTGCAATTATTTCCGCCAATTTTGAATTTGACGTCCCCGTCCGCTTTGCAGCTGAGGCGCTGGACATCGTGCTAGATGATTTTGGCGCAACCGAAATTCAGAATATTCCGCTTATAGAAATCCTACAATATGAAGGAACGTCTCATGAGTGATGTAACAACACTTTGTCATTTATGGGTCGTCGATATTCCGACCCGAACGCCGATATATCTCACCGATCATGATGATATTATTTATTATGATGGTCAGACCTATCATCCGCAAAATTCGGGTGAGGGCGCCGTAACTGAAACGCGGTCGGGACTTGCCATCGACAGCGGCGGTGTGAGCACGCGTCTGACGCTCCCAAATCTTTCGGCACAAGACATTCGCGGCGGGGCGCTCGACGGCGGACAGCTCACGCAATATCGCCATGATTGGCGCAGCGGGGAAACGGTGCTGCTGTTCAAGGGCCGGATTGGAGAGGTCAGTTTCTCGGGCGACGAAATTTCCATCGAATGGCTCGGGCAATCCAGCTTGCTTGACCGCTCGACGGGGCGAGTCTTTTCTCGCCAATGCGACGCGAGTTTTGGAGACGCCAAATGCGGTCTGTCGCTCTCTGATTTTCCAGACGGCACCGTCTGCCCCCGTAGCTTTCAGGCCTGCCATGACCAATTTTCCAATAGCGTCAATTTTCGGGGCTTTCCCTATTTGCTGGGTGATGACGTTTTGCAAGCGGGCGTCAGCGATAGCGATATTCGCGATAGATCTTCGCGCTACCGATGAGTGATGCCCATACACGCGCCGCCATTTTGGCTTGCGCGGAAAGCTGGCTCGATACGCCCTACCGTCATCAATCCAGCGTTAAAGGCGTGGGTACGGATTGCCTCGGGCTCATTCGCGGAATTTGGCGCGAGCTTTATGGCACAGAGCCAGAAACTCCGCCCGCTTATACGCCCGATTGGGCTGAAATGTCGGGAGAAGAAACCTTGCACGACGCCGCTAAGCGGTGGCTTACGCCCGTAACTGCGCCGCAAGCGGGAGACGTCCTACTCTTCCGGATGGCGCCCAATGCCCCGTGCAAACACCTCGCGATTTGTTCGGCGCCTGATCAAATCCTCCATGCCTACTGGGGGAAATCCGTCTTGCGGTCTAGTTTTGCCCCTTATTGGCGACGACGACACGTCGCCAGCTTTGCCTTCCCTGCTTTATCTTAGGAGAAACTCTCATGGCGAATTTTGTGAGTGCTGCGACCCAATTCGCAGGTAATGCCCTCGTCCGTACGGCGACGACCCTGGCGGTGAATCAAGCCACGGGCTATATTAGCCGTGCGTTTGATAATAGAAACTTCGAAGGGCCGCGCCTCGAGACATTCCAGTTGCAAACCAGCCGTGACGGCGCGCCAATGCCGCGTATTTTTGGGCGCGTGCGCCTGTCCGGTCAGGTCATTTGGGCGAGCCATATTCGGGAAACCACGACGGAAACGCCTATCGGGGGGAAAGGTGGCGGGCCGACCCAGACGGATTTCGCCTATTCCATCAGCTTCGCGATTGGCCTTTGCGAGGGCGAAATCGCAGGAGTAGATCGTATATGGGCCAATGGCGCGCCGCTGGAGACCGCGAACGTAGATATGCGGGTGTATCGCGGGACGGAGACGCAAATGCCTGACCCCATCATCGCGGCAACAGAAGGCGAGGATGCGCCAGCCTTTCGCGGGACGGCTTATCTCGTGTTCGAGGATTTCCCATTGGCCGCCTATGGCAACCGTTTGCCACAGCTTAGTGTGGAGTTAGTGCGGACGGGGAAAGGTGTCGGGCGTCTGGAAAGCCTCATTCAGTCGGTGAACCTATTGCCGGGGTCGGGCGAATTTGCCTATGCCACAGACATCATCGAGGAAAGCCCGCGTCCCGGTCAAACGCGGCCTCTCAATATGAATAATCTATCGGGTCAGGCGGATATAGACTTAGCCCTAGATCAGCTTCAAGCGACGCTCCCTAACTGCCAAAATGTCTCCATTATTTCTTCTTGGTTCGCGAGTTCCACGGACATAGGTAGCTGTGACATTCGACCAGGCGTAGAGCGCCGCATCCGCAATATTCGACATGCTAATTGGCAGGTGGGGCGCGATGATAGGGGCAGCGCCTATGTGGTTAGTCAAGATGCCGAAGGCCGTCCGAATTTTGGCGGAACGCCGTCTGACGAAAGCCTTATTCAAGCCATTCGCGCCATTAAATCTCGTGGCATGACGGTGACACTCTATCCCTTTATTTTGGTGGATGCGCCGGGCTTCCCGTGGCGCGGACGCATTAGCGGACAGGCGTCAGATGTAGCCGAATTTTTTGGGTCCGCACAACCGTCTGATTATAGTTCAGGCGCAGGCGAAAATCATTACCGCGCGCAGGATAATGGCTTTCGAAATTTCATCTTCTCTCATGCCAATTTGGCGCGGCGTGCGGGCGGGGTGGACCGCTTTGTCATTGGCTCAGAAATGATTGGTTTGACGACCATTCGCGATGCTCATAATAACTTTCCCGCGGTTTCCGCATTGGCAGGGTTAGCCGCCGATATTCGCACGGTTTTGGGGCCACAAACGAGCCTTACTTATGCCGCCGATTGGAGCGAATATTTCGGCTTCCATCCGCAAGATGGCAGCGGTGATATTTTCTTCCATCTGGACGAGCTATGGGCGCATCCTGCCATTGATGCGATTGGGATAGATGCTTATTTTCCGCTTTCCGATTGGCGGGAAGGCGAGCATATAGACGGGCGAAATTTTGCGTCAATTTATGCGGCAGACTATCTCCGCGAAAATGTCGAAAGCGGGGAAGGCTACGATTGGTTTTATGCCTCTCAAACGGACCGCGAGGCGCAAATTCGGTCTCCGATTTCAGAGTGGGTTTACCGCTATAAGGACTTGCGCAATTGGTGGTTACATGAACATCGCAACCGTATTAATGGTATTGAACAAACGCCGACAAATTGGGTGCCGCAAAGCAAACCTTTTTGGCTGACAGAAGTCGGGTGCCCTGCTGTAAATTTTGGAGCGAATCAACCAAACCTCTTCTCCGATGGTAAATCTGTGGAAAGTAATATTCCATATTTTTCAGATGGTTCTAGAGACGACCTCATTCAACGACATTATTTGGAGAGTATAATTGGCTATTGGGATAATTCAAAAAACAACCCGATTTCGGCTGTATATGGACAGCCAATGATTGACCCGTCCGCGACGTCGGTCTGGGCCTGGGATGCGCGGCCTTTTCCCGACTTTCCCGCCCGCGAAACAGTTTGGGCAGATGGTGCAAATTGGCAGCGTGGACATTGGGTAACTGGGCGATTAGGCGCGGTATTATTGCAAGATGTCATAACGGAAATTTGCGAGGAGTCTGGCCTATTTGATATTGACGTGGCGGGGGTAACAGGTCTTGTTTCGGGCCTTGTGATTGATCGCCCCATGCGCGCAAGGGACGCCTTGTCGCCGCTCATCGATAGCTATGATTTAATTGTTTCGGAAAAAGCAGGGCAGCTATGTTTTACGAGTCTGTCCAGCGTTCCCGTAAAGGTCATTTCTCAGAATGATTTAATCGCCCAAGACGGCGGGCCCGTTCGCTTCTCTATTGATGATACAATGACGTCTTTACGCGATGGTCGGCTGACCTTTATTAACGCGGCGCGGGACTATCAATTGGCGACAGTTTCGGCGCGAAATGAAGCCGCGGAAACCGTGCGTGTGTTTGATTTTCAGGTACCCCTCGTAATGGATATATCTCAAGCAAACCTAATTGTTGATAACGCCCTCGCGCGCTCTGAGCCTGCGCGCCGTTCCGCCCGTCTTTCACTACCCGTAAACCACGCCCCAGATGTGGGTGATATTGTGACTTTGCCGCAAGTGGAAGGGCAGTGGCAAGTGGCGCGCCTGCGTCACGGCCTGCAAGCCGATGTTGATTTGGTTAAGATATCAGACCGTTTATCAAACCCTATCGTGGCGAGCGGCATGCCCATGGCGACATCGGACCCAAAATGGGTGTCTGAGCCCGTCGCCTTGGCCTTTGAGATTCCGGGTCAAAATGGTCTTCTAGTCGGGGCCTTACTCGACCCGTTTCGGAGCGCGCAAATTTCATTTGCAGATGAAGCCGTGACCCTAACCGCGCCCGTAAAACTGGGGGCACTGCTTACGGATTTACCTTTCTCGACGCCGACATTGTGGGACCGCTTAACCGTTATCGAAATCCATATGCCGAACGGCGCAGGGTTTTCTGTTCCTGAAATTGAGGTATTAAACGGAAAAAACCGTTTCGCGATTGAAACGGCGGTTGGCTGGGAAATCATAGGCGCGGCGAAAGTGAGCCTCATCGCAGAGCAAACTTACCGCTTGAGCGGACTGCTGCGCGGTTTGAATAAGTCGGATGATATGATGGTGGATCTTGTGCGGGCGGGCGCACGGGTCGTGGTGTTAGATGCAGGCCTCGCGCCGCTGCCTATCAACCCTGACCATATCGGAGAGACGCTTGACTTGACAATTTCTGCTGCGGGCCGTGCGGGCGTGCCCGCGCAGCATTTATACTCCGCCGCCCATTTGCGGCCGCTATCGGTCGTGCATCTCACGGCGAAATCCGACGGCGAGATGACAGAACTAAGCTGGATACCGCGAAATTTGGACGGTTCAGATGCATTGGACCCAGCGGCGGAGTTTGAGATTAGCTGGCCGGGCGGCATACGGCGCGTTACTGGAACGTCTGTAAGCCTACCCATATCAGAGGGGTCAGATATCGACGTTTCAATTCGATCCAGCCATCCCCTTGGCGGATTGGGCAAGGCAAATATAATCCGTGTTTAGGCTGTTGAAACTCCCGCAGGGCCTCTTATTTACAGCCCATGGCTAAAAACCCTTATACGTTGCTCGGTGTCGCCAAAACTGCGACAGATAAAGAGATAAAGTCGGCTTATCGTAAGCTGGCCAAAAAACTGCACCCTGATGTAAATCCAGGCAATAGCTCAGCTGAAGCGAAGTTTAAGGAAGTCACCGCCGCCTATAACCTCCTGTCTAACCCCGATCTACGCCGCCAATATGACACGGGGCAGGTGGATGCCTCTGGCCAGCAGCAAAACCCCTTTGCGGGTGGGTTTCGTCACGCCAATGCCCAAGGTGGCATGGACACAGGATTTGGCGGTTTTGGCGGCATGGGCCAAGACGATATGGCCGATATGTTTTCCTCGCTTTTCGGCATGAATATGGGCGGCATGGGCGGCCGACGCCAAGCCCATGGCGGGTTTCAACGCCGTCCCGCGCCGCCGCAAAAAGGGGAAGATGTCCGCTACAAGCTGAAAATGAGCCTCATCGACGCCCTAAAGGGCGGTGTGAAAGATTTAGGAAAAGGGCTGAATGTCCGATTCCCTAAAGGCATAAAAGACGGTCAAACCTTGCGTTTGCGCGGTAAAGGCCGACCCGGCGCCAATGGCGGTCCCGCAGGTGATGCACATGTGAAAATCCTCGTGCAGCCGCACAAACGCCTGACCCGAGAGGGCAATGATTTGCATTTGACCGTGCCAATTTCGCTCTCTGAGGCCATGAAAGGTGTAAAAATCGACCTGAATTTACCCACGGGGAAGGGCTCACTCTCCATGCCGGCGGGCACAAATACAGGTAAACGCTTTAGGTTGAAAGGAAAAGGTGTCCGCGCCAAAGACGCCACGGGTGACCTTTATCTCACGGCACAAATTGTGTTGACCGATGGGGAATTAGCCGGGGCATCTGTCTTGGCCGCCCAGCTTCCAGACGGTGAGAATCACGATCTGAGACGCAAATTGATATAAGTGTCAATAAAGGTCTTGCATCACGAATAACCTGCCCTATCTCTTGTGTTCAGTAACTGTTCAGGGGCGGGGCGCTATAGCATGACGATGATTACCAAACGCCATATATTTTCGGCTGTTTTCGCCGCAATGCTCTCTCTCGGAGCGGTGAGCGCAGAGGCGCGCGTTGGACACTATAAGTCCTATGTCGTGAAGCAAGTGCAGCGCTCGATTACGCCTGCAGAAGCCAAGACGATTGCGCGCAGATATGTGCCTGATGGCCGTGTTGTTGATATTAAGCGGCGCGGAGACACATATATCGTCCGTGTTCTCAAAAAATCTAATAAAGTTGTCGATGTTAAGATTGACGCGAATACAGGACGTGTCAAATAACGACCCACAGCGTGGTCGTTATCGAAAGGTCCCCCAATGAGAATTCTAATTGTCGAAGATGATGAAGATTTGTCGCGTCAGCTACGTTCTGCCTTTAAAGATGCTGGCTATGCCGTCGACATTGCGATGGACGGAGAAGAAGGGCATTTCCTAGGGGATACGGAACCTTATGATGCGGTTATTCTCGATCTTGGATTGCCGCTTATTGATGGTGTGAGCGTGCTGCAAAAATGGCGCGCGGATGGAAAAAAATTCCCGGTCTTGATTCTGACTGCGCGTGACCAATGGTCAGAAAAAGTGGCGGGCTTTGATGCAGGCGCGGATGATTACCTAACCAAGCCCTTCCATGTCGAAGAATTGATGGCACGGCTGCGCGCGCTCTTGCGCCGCGCGTCTGGTCATACAACGGATACAATCGAACTTGGCGACCTTATGGTCGATAATCGCGCTGCGCGCGCTTTTGTTGACGGTATGGCGATAAAGCTGACCAGTCATGAATTCCGCTTATTGTCTTATATGGCCGCGCACAAAGGCCGAGTGATTTCTAGAACGGAACTCGTTGAGCATATTTACGATCAAGACTTTGACCGCGACTCCAATACAATCGAGGTTTTCGTAGGCCGTTTGCGCAAGAAAATCGGCACCCAACGTATTGAGACCGTTCGCGGTTTGGGTTACCGCTTGTTAGACCCTGACGCTGAGACCACTGATTAGGTCATAGGGCCTTCGGTCATGGCAAAAGGGTCTCCTCCATCCCTTGTTTCCTCTCTCGTCCGGGCGGCGGCCCTTTGGGCTGTTCCAGGATTGATTGGCGTCACCTTGGCCTTGGGGCTAGTGTCCCGAAACTCATCTTATCGAAGTTTTGACGAGTCCTTGGAGTCGGCCGTTCTCGGCCTGATTGCCAGTGTTGAGTCTGATGAAGATGGGACGTTGAGACTGTCGAGAGAACTGCCTGAACCGCGGTATCAGCGGGCTTTATCGGGCCGTTACTGGATGATCGGGACAATTGAGGACGGCCGCGAAATCATTCCCCTAAAATCGTCTCGGTCATTATATGGCGCTTCTTTGCCTGTAACGAGTGCGACAATTTCAGCCTTAGATAAGCAGGGGCAAGACCCCGTTCGTTTCACGACTTTGGGGCCAGATCTTGACGCGGATGAACGTTTACGCGTGGTGGCGCTTCAAGTGGTTTTGCCCAATATGACCAATCCCGTGGTCGTGCTCGCCGCCGCAGACCGTGCGCCTGTTATGCGCTCTATTCGTAATTTCATCCTCGCTGCGGTCACTTTGTTGTCGATTTTGATTCTTGGGACAATTTTTGCGGTCTATGCGCAGGTGAGATTGGGCTTGCGACCCTTATTCGATTTAGGCCGCCGCATTGCGGATGTGCGCGAAGGACGGGCGGCCTCTGTCGAGGGAGATTACCCGCCTGAAATCTCACCGCTTGCGACCGAGTTAAACTCCCTCATTTCCCACAATAAGACGATTGTGGACCGCGCGCAGACCCATGTCGGGAATCTGGCCCATGCATTGAAGACTCCCATTGCCGTCCTGCGCAATGAGGCGGAAGCCGCCGAGACTACGCCGTCTGAAATCGTGGCCAAACAAACCGACATGATGGCCTCGCAAGTAGATCATCATCTTCGCCGCGCGCGTGCGGCAGCGCGCGGTCAAGCCATTGGCGTAAGGGCGAATATGGACCCCGTTATTGATGGATTAGTTCGTACCTTGCCTCGCATTTACAGAGATAAAGACCTGACGATTGAGAGGAAGGGCGACACCGGCCTCATTTTTCGTGGTCATCCGCGCGACTTAGAGGATATGATTGGGAATTTGATGGATAATGCCGCGAAATGGACCGGCAGCCGGATAGATGTTTTTGTACGAAAAGTTGAAGAGGGCGTCTGCATTGTTCGCATATCGGATAATGGACCCGGGTTGACGGCGGAAGAAATTGCCGAGGCATTGAAACGCGGCGCGCGCCTAGATGAAGCCACGCCAGGCAGCGGTTTAGGCTTGTCTATCGTTGAGGATTTGGCAGATGCGTACAAGGGGTCTTTGACATTTTCGCGCGCGCCATTGGGCGGGCTTCAAGCAGAACTGCGCTTGCCGATTGCGGTAGACCCATGAGTAAGCCGCCCATCGCCTTAGAGGAGCGCCGCTCGGAAGACGCGCGATTATTCTCGCCCTCGGCGGGACGAAATAAATCTGATATTGCGGCGGCCTTGTCCGGTATTCTTCCCATTGGCGCTTCGGTTTTAGAAATCGGAAGCGGGACAGGCGAGCATGGCATTGAGAGTGTTACTCAGCGGCCAGATTTGAAATGGCAATTTTCCGATCCCGACAAAACGTCCCGTGCGAGCCAATTGGCGTGGTCAGAGCTCTCCCTAAATGAGTTTCCCAAGCCCTTAAGTCTCGATATGTCAGACGAGACCTCCCGCGCGCAAATTACCGCGCAATATGACGCTATTTTTAGCGCAAATATGATCCATATCGCCCCAATTTCTGCGTTGCACGGTCTGGCAGACTTAGCCGCGCAAGCCCTTGTCGATTCGGGAAAAATGATCCTTTATGGGCCATTTTTACGGGGTGAGGCGTCTGCGCCGTCCAATTTGGCGTTTGACGCGTCCTTAAAACGCAGAAATTCGGCTTGGGGCGTAAGAGATTTAGATGCTGTTAAGCATATATTCGCAAAGCGCGGCTTTAATGTCGCCAAGCTTCGCGACATGCCAAAGAACAATTTCATCTTGGACCTGTCACGAGTCTGAAGAAATATCCAAAGATGGATGTTTCGTCATGTTTTGGACAGCATTGGGTCATCTCAGACCCTGCAGTCTCAACGGGGAAAGGTTCCATTGTGTCTAAGTTTAGTTTGACATTGTTAGGGTCGGTTATGGCTTTCGGGCTAGCGCCGCAGGTCGTGGCGCAAGAGGCTACTTTCGTTTTCGCAGACGCCGACACCTATGAAATTGTTCTGGATGAACCTGTCGCTTTCGAATTGACAGAGTCTAACTTTAAGTCGTTGAGAGACTTGGGTATAAATTTAGAGCCAACCACGCCAAATGGGTCTCAGGCTCCCGCGCCAATGCCGCTCCAAAACCCGTCGGCCGTACCGCAGCCTGTCGCGCAACCGAATTTCCCGCAAACGATAGCGCCAAGCCTCGCAGTTCCTGGCCTCCCGAACCAAAGCCTCACGAACCAAAGCCTCACGAACCAAAGCCTCTCGAACCAAAGCCTTACAAATCCAAATCTGAAAACTATTCAGGGCGGAACGGATGTCGGCGGCCCACCACCCGCTGCTGCGAATATGCTTGATTTGCCAATCACGGCGCTGCCGTCCATTGCAAACCTCGTCGACCGCGTCAGCCCCTCTGTTGTTAACATCATTGTCAGAACCGAAACGGGCGAGACAACGAGCGAGGGACAAGGCTCTGGATTTATCATATCCCAGAATTTGGAAGTCGTCACAAATTACCACGTCATTGAAGGCGGGACGACAATTGAAATCGAATTCAATGATGGCCGTACTTATCCAGCCTCTATCATCGGGACAGATGAGGAAACAGACCTCGCGCTTTTGAAAATTCAAACAAATGAAAAAATTCCACATGTGAATTTCCACCAGCCCAAAGATCTTCGGATTGGAGATTGGGTTGTGGCGATTGGCAACCCCTTTGGTATTGGTCAATCGACCTCTTTGGGCGTTATCTCCGCCATTGGCCGCGAGAAAGTGGATAGCGGTTCATATGTTGATTATATCCAGACAGATGCCACGATTAACCGAGGCAACTCTGGCGGACCTCTCTTCAATTTAAAAGGTGATGTGGTCGGCGTTAACTCTGCGATTTACTCTCCGACTGGCGCGAGTGTCGGTATTGCTTTCGTTATTCCGCATCATACGGCTGAGCGTATCATTACATCGCTGCGTGAAGATGGGCGTGTTCGGCGCGGTTATCTTGGCGCTGGTCTTCGGACCGCAGAATATTCGATAGAGGGCTCACCCGGTATTTTTAAAGGCGGCGCAACCGTCAATGATGTTTTACCAGGCTCGCCTGCAGATATTTACGGCCTTCAAGTCGATGATGTTATCTTAGATATTGACGGCCAAGTCGTGAAAAACTCTGTGCAAGCCACACGCGCGATTGGCGGGATTACGCCAGGTGAAGTCGTGAAATTCATCTATGAGCGCGATGAGAAAACCTATGCCTTGGATGTTCAAATTGGCGAACGTCCCGAAAAATATGAAATTCGTAAAGCCAGCGCCGAGGCACAAGGCTTGCCGCCGCCCCCTCCGCCAGAAGACAAAGCGAAGCCGAAAGTGAATATTGATACGGGGCTTCATGTCCTAGATATCTCAGCTGAATTCCGCTCGGCTATCAACATGCGCTCCGATCAGGTTGGCATTTATGTCGAAGCCGTTGATCCCGGTAGCGCCGCTGAACAGGCGGGATTTAAGTTGGGCATGGTCCTTATGGAAGCGGACGGGCAGCCCATTGCAGAAGTCGCGAAATGGAAATCAATCGTCTTAAACGCGAAAGAAGCGCAGCAAGACGGTCTTATTGTCTATGTCCGTCATAAAGACGGTCATGAAACAAACATGTTGTTGCCTCTATATGATTCGGGACCAGCAGATTCTTTGGCGAATGTAAGTTTTTCGACCAATAACCAAAGCGTCTATGGAACGTATATCGAATAATTTTAACACTGGGCGGGGGCCTAATGGAGAAGAAAATGAGAATATTAGTCGTCGAAGATGACTCAGTCGCTGCCGAATATGTCCGTAAAGGGCTTATGGAAGCTGGCCATGTTGTCGATCTTGCCCCCGATGGTGATTTGGGTTTGGAAATGGCCCGCGCCGCCGATTATGACGCTTTAATTTTGGATCGCATGCTGCCAAAGCGCGATGGTCTGGAGATTTTGGCGGACCTTCGCGAAGACGGTGATGCTGTGCCCGTCCTTATTCTTTCGGCGCTTGGTGAGGTTGACCAAAAGGTCGAAGGCCTGCGCGCTGGCGGCGATGATTATCTTGCCAAGCCCTATAGTTTCACAGAGCTTCTAGCCCGCGTCGAAGCCATTGGCCGACGCTCGGACCCAACCGCCGCCGTGACAAAACTTAAAGTCGGCGGACTTGAAATGGATTTGCTGGCGCGAACCGTGCGCCGAGATGGTCAAAAAATTCTTCTGCAACCGCGAGAGTTTCGTTTGCTAGAATGCCTCATGCGCAATGCTGGCCGCGTGGTGACACGCACGATGTTGCTCGAAAAAGTCTGGGACTATCACTTTGACCCCCAAACAAATGTAATTGATGTTCATATCTCGCGTCTTCGTGGCAAGATTGATAAAGAATTCGATGAGCCGCTTCTGCATACGGTTCGCGGCGCGGGCTATCGTTTGCAAATCTAAACCGCTAAGGCCGTACATGAATGTTCGGCTCAATTCGAAAGCTTTATCGTAACACGCTCTTCAGACTTTCTCTGTTGGGCGCGTTACTCTTTGTGCTCTCCCTCTTTGTTGCGCTTGGGTATATTTACTACGCGACCATTGAGAGTGAGTTTTTACGCGTTGATCGCGCGAATGAAGCCGAAATAGCGGAGCTACAAGACTTTTATGACGCGGCGGGTAAAGACGCCGTGGAGAGATCGCGCCTGGTCGGACTGCTTAGTCCTTTAGAGCCTATGACGTCTTTAAATGCGCGGCAAATATATCATCAAAATGGGGCCGAGACCGTCAATAACCTCGTGATTGCCAGAGGTCTGCCTTACGGGGATCAGCCCTATGAACGCGTCTATGTGATGCGCGCCGGTACGGGCATCACGGGTAACTTAGCCCAAATCCCCGTAGAAACTACAGGCGATGGGACAAGCCTTTTACCAGAGGAGCAAGGCGACACGCGCCTGACGCGGGTTGAGTTGATATATCTTCTTCCGCAGCTTGATGCCGACCCCGTGGATCGGCGCGCCCGCGCGATGGCGGGGTATATTTATCTGAATAATGAGCCCGCAATCACGATTCTGGTCGGACGTGATGTGGAGAATATTGAACGCACAGGAGAACGGGTTCGAACCGCTATCCTGACATCGTCAGGTATTGCTTTGCTTTTGGGACTTTTATCATCCTTCTTCGTATCGCGGCGATTTGCGAGGCGCGTTGAGAGCTTTAATCGTCTGGCCACGGATATACGGGCCGGCAACCTCGACCGCCGCGCGCCGCGAAATTATTCCGAAGATGAGATGGACCTGCTGGCGGAACATTTGAATGCTATGTTGGACCATATTTCGCGCCTGATGCAGGCCATGCGTTATGCGGGCGATAGTGTTGCGCATGATTTGCGAACGCCTTTGACCCGTCTTCGGACACGGCTTGAAACTGCGGCGGTCGAATTGGGCGATAAGGATGAGGCGCTTATTCTGTATGAGGCTGCGGGAGATGCCGATCAGCTCTTGTCGACATTTGACTCCGTCCTGCGCATTGCGCGTTTGGAAGCAGGTGAGCGCAGAGAGCTTCTCAAGCCTTTGGACCCAAAGCCGATTTTAGATGATTTGGCAGAGCTCTATGAACCCGCCTGCGAGGACGCAGGGCTAAGCTTCAGGGCTTCTGTCGCGTCAAAGACGCTCATTTTGGCCGACCGGGGTTTGCTGTCTCAGGCGGTTTCAAATTTATTAGAAAATGCGATTAAATATACGCCGCGTGACGGGTCCATAGATTTGGTAAGCCGAAAGAAAAGAGGCGGCGGCGTTGAAATTTCCATTCGTGATAATGGTCCTGGTATTCCAAGCTGGGACCGCGAACGCGTTAAAGAACGCTTCGTAAGGCTCGATAAATCGCGCTCTTTGCCGGGGAGTGGCCTGGGATTGTCGCTGGTTGAAGCCGTTGCTGACCTGCATCGAGCCGAATTCGTCATGTCCGATAATGAAGATTTGTTGCCCGTGGAAAAAGGCGGCGATCCTGACCGGCCAGGCCTGAAGGCCGCTTTAATATTCCCGCGCGTAAAATTAGAAAACTAGCGTCTGTCAATCAAATGCGCATAGCGCTTCTCTTACCCAAATACACATTCGGAGCCTATTAGTCCTGAACGGTTTTAAGCGGCGTTGTGTTTAGCCGTTGGAAGCGGCGGGGGCCCAGCGTGTGGCTGTCCATTCTCCCCGGAGATTGGCGGGGGCGCATTCTGGACTTGTGTCACGGGATGAACCGCGACTGCTGCATCTGGTGTTGAAGGCGCATTGCTTGCCTGTAGAACATCCGCAATATCTTGCGCCAATCGGGAGATTTCATTCCCGACCTCGTCCGAGTTCGGCTTTGTTTCTTTCTTTTGTACCGTCATAGGCAGTGTGAATGTGACGGTTGTGCCTTCGCCCACGACCGAGCTGATATTGAAGTTACCGCCATGCAGTTCGACCAAAGATTTAGACAGCGCTAACCCAAGTCCGGTGCCTTCGTGCTGACGCGAATGTTGGCTATCGATTTGCTCAAAAGGCTGTGCCAAGCGCGCGATATCTTCTTCTGAAATTCCGATACCCGTGTCCGAAACATGGATGATAAGCCCCGCTGATTTGGGTTCTACAACGATGCGGACCACACCTCCCTCTGGCGTAAATTTAATGGCATTTGTCGTCAGATTTAAGAGGATTTGTTTTACCGCGCGCGGGTCGGCTTCAATTTCTGGCGTATGCGCACCTTCATATACGAGTTTAAGTCTGTTTTCATCTGCCCGGCCACGCACAATCCGAATAACTTGCGATATCATTTCGGACATAATCATGGGTTCGGTGTTGAGCGTCATCTTGCCCGCCTCGATTTTAGACATATCCAAAATGTCATTGATCAGAGACAGTAAATGCTGGCCAGAGAACAGAATGTCATTGACATATTCTTTGTAACGCGCGTCGCCTAATGGGCCGAACATTTCTTTTTTCATGATGTCAGAAAACCCGTTAATCGCATTCAGGGGTGTGCGTAATTCATGCGACATATTTGCCAGAAATTCAGATTTGGATTGGTTCGCTTCTTCTGCTCTAATTTTTTCCTGTTCGTAATTTTCCGCTAACTCGACAATTCGGACTTGAGATTTGCGCAAGACATTGATGGTTTTCTCAAGAGCGTCTTGATTGACTTGCAATTGTTGTTCTCTGGTCCGAATAGCTGTTATTTCGGTTCCTATAGACACACGGCCACCGTCGGTCGTCTGGGTTTCTAAATAGCGAAGCCACCGCCCATCAGTGAGTTGAATTTCATTTCCAGACTCGGTCCCGCTTTCGATAGTTTGCGTAATGTTTCGGTTCGCATGATATTCTACGGTGGCATAGGGCAAGCCTTGTGAAAGCTGTCCAGGCTGAAATCTGAAAAAGTCCTCAAACCTTGAGTTCCAAAGGACGAGACGGTCCATCTGATCCCAAATTACAAAACTATCTGTCATAGATCCTAAGGCATCATAGAGACGAGCCTCGGCGGCTTGTAAACGGGCTTGAGCGCCGCGGACTTCTGTCGTGTCTAGCGCCATGCCGACCACGAGCTTTGTCTGATTTTCTCTTTGAGTTGGACGTCCGCGACAGGACAGAACAATGGGCAGGCTCTCCGCGGCCATTTCAACCTCAAAAGGTCCGTTAATGGCGGCACGCTTAAGATGGTTATAAAACTGGTCTCTGTGCTGCATGGAGAAGAGACCGAGGAAATGCGGAAGCGGCAAAACCGTCTCTTTTTCTGGGAGCCCCATGGTTTTTGCCAGCGTCCGTGAAAGATAAGCCGTATTGCGCGTGAGATCCACTTCCCAGATTCCGCCGCTAGCGCCATCAAAGGCCGCTTGATACCTTTGCCGAGAAACTTCTTTGACGGTGTTGTGTGCGCGCAGGGCATTTAATTGTTTGAGAAGCTGGCCCAAAAGAAACCAAATTAAGCCTGCGGAACAGAAAAATAATAGACCAAATAATAGCAAATTTTGCAAAATCGTTGGGTCTGTGTCCCGCGGCCTTATATCCATAACAGACAGGTAGGACTCTGAAATTTGAACGGCGCCAAACCAGGCTTTATCTCCATTGTGCATGTGCGGACCAATGGATGATGAGGCCGTACCGCGAACAGCGTCCGATAACCGGTTTGCCGAGATGCGGTAGTAAGTTTGCGGCCCCTGCGACGCAATTTCTGGTGCGCCGTCGATCACGCGGCCCGAATCTCTGACGAGCGCCCGCGTTCCCATATTCTCGCCGATGAGCGTTCCAGGTTTTAAGGCGACAATTAAGAAATTATCTCCAAACTTACGCGTAACAACAGGCGTCGCGACACCTTTGTCACTTATGAGAGAGTCTATCGCCACGCCACTATTTGGAAAATTGCGGCGGTCTAGTCTGGCCAATTGCGTCCCGACTCCGCGTGCATCTGCCAACAGGTCTCCATTACCCGTTAAAACGGCAGCTTCGAGGACTGTTCTAGAGCTGGCGACACGGTTGGATATTTGTTGCGGGCTACCTTGCTTCGATAAAGCGAGGTCCATCCATTCGATTTCGGCATCCAAGGCCCGTGCAATTGAACTCGCATCTGATTTTAAGGCTATCTCGAACTGAGAGATTTGTCTCTCTCGCGCGGTGTGCATGTCGTTGAAGAACTTGTAACTCGCGATTAAAATGAAAAATGCGAAGAAAGATAATATGATTATCAAAAGGCGTTTAAAGGCTGCACGCCCGCCAAAACTTTGTGAAATTCGGCTTACGAGGTCTTCCCCCTCATTCAAAAAAGTGGACCCTTGTGAAGAGGCACCTGGTGGTGCCGAAAAGGCCGGACGAGAAATGACAGACTGAGGCGCTGGCGCCTGAGCGTGGCGAGCTGGGCTTGCCGTTACCGGCCTATATTGCTGTGCCGGACGAGCCCTGAACGGCTGTCCGGGGGCATGGCCCGAGGGGGTCGGTGTCGGTTGATAATGGGTTGGACCGCTTCCGTTTTGCAAAACACTTATCCCTTTTGCCTCACGGCGAGTTTAGTTGTGATTTCGGGGCCAGGCCTCGTCGCTGATTATTCCGGCCCCGAATCGCTTCCTAAACAGAGTACGACACCTCGCTAAACATTCGAACAAAACGTGGTTAATATTATGTTGAAATATCGACCTAGAGGCCTATTTTTTTGTAATTTCGTTACATAGCCGTTATGAAATGCGCGGTTCTGCTTCGGGACGTCCAATTGCGTAGCCTTGCGCCGCGTCAAACCCGAGCTCTGTCACAAATTTCCGAATCTCTTCGGTTTCAACACCTTCGGCAATAAATCGTACATCTAGCGCCTCTCTCAGAGAGAGCAGGGCTTTCAAAATCGCCCTGTCTCTGGCCGTGTTAAAAGCCGCAGCCACAAAGCCGCCGTCGATTTTCAGCCAGTTGCAGGGCAGGGCTCTTAAATATCTGATAGAGGCCGCGCCGGCGCCCACATCATCCAGACAGATGGGATGGCCCCGTGTTTTCAAATCGGACAAAAGCGACTCGGCAAGGCTTAGGTCGGCCATGTCCCAGCTCTCAGTGAGTTCAATGATGAGTTTCGTCGGCGAGGCTTTCAATGCCGTCAGGCAGGCCAAAACAGTGGATTTAAACTTGGGTTTGTCAACCGAGGCCCCAGATAGGTTAATGGCTATGCCGGAACCATCGGGGTTCTTATTTAAAACCAGAATAGCTTGCGCCAACATGGACAGGTCCAGATCTTTGATGACGCCAGAGACTTCCGCTGGGCGGAGCACGCCTTCTAAATGATCTTCGTCATCGAAACGGACGAGCCATTCATGGTGATGGACCGCGCCGTCAGAGAGATTGATAATAGGCTGGCGAAATACCGAAAACCGCTGTTCCGATATGTGGTCGCGAAACCCTTCTGCTGTGTGTAATGATGACATCTTTCCACAGTAGCACGGAATGCAAAAGAAAAAGTTTACGCCAATAAGCGACCTTCAGGCCGCCTACACATGTGTTTTGCGGCTTAGCTCCCGCGTGTTTTTTGCGCAATTTCCAGGACGTTCTTACTTGGTTTGGCCGCGATAACTCGGTCGAGCTCTGCACGGATAAGCGACTGTCGGTGCGTATCTAATTTTTTCCAAATTTCGAACGCGCCCAATAGGCGCGCCGCAATTTGTGGGTTGCGGCTGTCCATGTCCAGAATTTGATCTGTGAAGAAGCGATAGCCGGACCCGTCACTCTTGTGGAATAAATCGGCGTTGCCCATCGCAAATCCGCCGATGAGGGCGCGCACGCGGTTCGGATTACCGCGTTGATATCGGGAGGATTCCGTCAGAGCTTCAATCGCCCGCAGGCCCCCGCTGTGCGGACGCATGGCTTGCACCGAGAACCATTTATCCAGCACGAGCGGGTCTTTTTCCCACTTCGCGTAAAACTCTTCCATCGTTGTCTCAACGCGTTGTCCGCCAAGCCGCGTTAGCGTAACCAGCGCAGCGAGTTCATCTGTCATATTCGTGGCGCTCGAGAGTTGATTTTGCGCGAGGCTCGCCGCTAGGGAATCCTGCCGCGCGGCGAGAAGCGCGAGGCACCGATTTCGCAGCGCGCGCCGGCCCGCCGAAGCCGCGTCAGGCCGGAAAGCGCCCGTATCTTCCAGCGCATGATAGCGGTCAACCAGGTCGTCTCTGAGATAATCTGCAATCGCCCGAGCGAGCCATTTCCCCGCTTCTTGCACGGCAATAGGATCTGTTTCTGTTAGGCTTTGTAAGACCTCCATAGGTGCGGGAGGTGTTAGCGTTAAAGCCTTGAAGTTATTGTCAAAATTTGGGTCGTCCAACGTGCGTTTCAACGCCTCGCAATACCCCTTTAAGGCGGCGTCGGGCGCAGGTGTTTCGCCGCTTTCAATTGCGCGGGCCATGTCTGCCATTAGCTGCCGCGCCAAAGTCTGCCCCGCTTCCCAGCGGTTAAACGGATTAGGGTCGGCCCGCATGAGGCGCAGCAAATCTTCCGTCGTGAAATCCGTTTCCAATGTCACAGGCGCAGAGAAATCTTGCAGCACCGAAATGGAATGCGGCGCCTCGATTTTATTATAGGTGACAGAGGTGCCAGAGTTTTGGAGGACCGTCAGTTGCGGCTCTGATAGGGGGCCATTGTCGCCGACGATTTGCCAGCGGATAGGTATAATTACGGGCAGTTTTTTATCTTGTCCCGGCGTGGGCGCGAGGGATTGCATGAAGTGCAGGCGGTTCTCACCCGTCGTCAAATTCTCCCGAATGACGTTTAATTTCGGTGTGCCCGCTTGGCGATACCAGCTCATGAAAGGCGAGAGCGTTTGGCCTGTCGCCTCCTCAAAGCTCTCGATAAAATCTTCTACCGTCGCGGCCGTCCCGTCGCATTTTTCGAAATAGCGATCAGAGCCCGCGCGGAAATTTTCGGGACCAAGAATAGTTTTCAGCATGCGGATAAGTTCCGCGCCTTTTTCGTAAATTGTCGCCGTATAGAAATTGTCGATTTTCATATAGGAGTCGGGACGCACGGGATGGGCGAGGGGACCTGCATCTTCGGCAAACTGCCGCGCCCGTAGCGCGCGCACATCTTTGATACGCTGAACGGCTGCGCCGCGCTGGTCTGCGGAAAATTCTTGGTCGCGGAAAACGGTGAAGCCTTCTTTCAGACAAAGCTGAAACCAATCCCGGCAGGTCACGCGGTTGCCCGACCAATTATGGAAATATTCATGGGCGACAACGGATTCAATCCGCTCGAAATTCATATCCGTAGCGCTCTGCGCATCGGCCAGCAGCAGTGCCGAGTTAAAGATATTCAGTCCCTTATTTTCCATCGCGCCGAAATTGAAATCGCGAACAGCAACAATCATGAAACGGTCGAGGTCATATTCGCGGCCAAAGGCCTCTTCATCCCATTTCATAGAGCGCTTGAGCGCGTCCATCGCATATTCGGCTTTGGACCCATTTCCGGGGTCGACGAAAATCTCCAGCGGGATGTGACGTCCCGACATAGTGGTGAAGCTATCTTCCAAAACCTCAAATTCACCGGCGACGAGCGCAAAGAGATAGGCGGGTTTGCGGAACGGGTCGTGCCAAACGGCAAAATGACGGCCATTGCCCGCCGCGCCTTCTTCGATTTTATTGCCATTGGCCAAAAGATGCGGATAGGCGGCAATATCGGCTTCGATGCGCACGGTGAAGACGCTCATGACATCGGGACGGTCAGGGAAATAGGTAATGCGGCGGAAGCCCTCGGCCTCGCATTGCGTACAGAACCGCCCGCCCGAAACATAAAGCCCCATCAGCGTTGAATTGGATGAGGGGTCGCAAAGCGTTTCAATCTCAAGCGTGAAACTCTCGGGCGTTTTCGGCAGGGTCAGCGTCTCTTGGTCCAGCTTATATTGCGAGCGCTTGAGGGCTTTCCCGTCCAGCGTCACGGATTTTAGAGAGATATTCTCGCCGTTTAAAACCAAAGGCTCATCGCGCAGACGCGTGACCTCTAGCTTGGATTTCACCGTTGTCGCCGAGGGTTGAAGATTAAAATCTAAATAAACAGACGTCAGCTCATGGCTCGGCGGTGTGTAGTCGGAGAGTAAGGTGGGAGCCGGGGCGGTATCAGTGCGCATAATCAGTGTCCTATTCTTGGGGACTATGTGGCGAAGGCAGGCGAAGAGTTCAATGATTCAGGTGAGTTGGGCTTAGCGGGGGAGCCAACCCCATAGGGGGCCTTAGTGAGCGTCTTATTTTGGGCGATTTTAAGACGCTTGTAGTATCAGCTTTTTATGTGCAGTAGATATATATTATGAGTGAGCCAAGTGAGAAAAATTCACATCGTAAGCATATTGTGTCTCTAGTTTTTTGGTTATCCGCTTTATTTGTTCTCTCATATTATGGAGTTAAAGGTGGATACCTCCCTAATTACTAGTCGCAACTCTGGGATAGACCAGCGTCATTTTTTTGGGCGATTTAAGACACTCACCTAATGTCTCTCAATCCCCCCAACTCCGTTATCCCTGAAACTCTCAATATCTTTCCCGAAATAATCCGAAGGCTTTCCGTGGGTTAGCTCTGTGCGTCCATCAAATGCAAAAACATACTCCTCACTTTGAAAAACCGTGTCATCTTTATACTCGTTCTTTCGGACATAGGACAGGTAGACGTCACCTACTGGTTCGGGAGACGGTGGGTCTGAGCGATTGATAGTGACATATCAGTGTGTGCCGGGACTTTAGGAACGAGAGCCGACCAGTGGTTCCAAGTGGGCCAACTCTGGGGTTTATGACTGGCCGTTTCTTCAAAAACCGCTGCCGCAGGTGGTGCAGTTTTTGCCTCGCAAAAAATGCACGGTGTGGATTTGGCTGTAAGCCAATTCCACGAGTCTTCGCGTAAAACAAAACTTCTTCTACCCCTTGGTATTCCATCGGGGAGACACATCTGCGGGCAGTCCTTTTTCGAAGGCTTCCCTTCATTTGCGGGATGCCGCCTCTACTGAAACCCAAGTTTCAACGAGGCAGTAAGCGCTTTCGCGTGTCTTAAAGTTCAAAGCTTCCGACGACGGGCACATGATCGGAGGGCCGTTCGCCTTCGCGGGTCATTTTGTGAATATCGAGCCCGCTCGCGCGGTCAATCGCTTGAGGAGAGCAGAGCAAATGGTCGATACGAATGCCGTGGTTATTTTGCCAGGCCCCGCGCTGATAATCCCAGAATGTATATTCGCCGTCCTTGCCGTTAAACTGGTCGAACATGTCATAGAGTCCAAGGTGCAAAATCGCGTTATAGGCATCATGGGTTTCTTGGCGATAGGCCGCATCGCCCCACCATCCACGCGGGTCATGCGTGTCGCCCGCGCGCGGGATAACATTGTAATCACCTGCCAAAATCAGAGGCTCTTCATAGGTCAACAGTTCGGCGGCGTGGGCGCGCAGGCGGTTCATCCATTTCAGCTTATAGGCATATTTGGCCGATTGGACGCCGTCCTCTTCGACGGGATTTCCATTGGGCAGATAAATAGAGGCCACGCGCACCGCGCCGCGCTCCGTCGAGACAACGGCTTCGATATAGCGGGCTTGTTCGTCGCTCTCATCGCCCGGCAGGCCGCGCCGCACATCCTCAAGCGGGCGTTTCGAAAGCAGGGCCACACCATTATAACTCTTCTGACCATAGGTTTCGACATGATACCCAAGGGCCTCAATTTCGAGGCGCGGGAAACCATCGTCCATGGTTTTGATTTCCTGCAAGCAGGCGATGTCGGGCTGCTCTGCTTCGAGCCAAGCCGTGACGGCGTGCAAGCGAGCTTTGATGGAATTCACATTCCAAGTTGCGATTTTCATAGGTTTGCCAATGCTTGAATAATTTTCAAAATAACGAATGCGCCAAAAATCCACAGCCAGACATTTCCGCCGCCGCTCGATGTGTTTTGCGGGATGGGGGCGGGGTCAACGCCGCGTTTGCGCAATTGCATTCGGCGCTCCAGCCAGTCGATTTGGTTGCCGCGATATTGCCCCCGCGTGTTGACCTGATCCCAGCTCATCGTTTTGAAGAGCGAGGCGGCAATAGAGGGCGAGAGTTTCAAGGGCATTTTCTGCGGGGTGTCATGGTGGGGATGATCTGAAAAATAGCCGTGAAAGCGTAAAATGCTTTCCAGCAGGGCATTTTCAAAATCGACATAATCGTCAATGTCGAGCTCTCGGGCTTTGCGAAATAGGTGGTTCCATTCTTCGCGGTCATTATAGCGTTTGGGGGTTTCCAGCATGGCCTCCAATGTCTCAATCAGGGGCTTGGCGGGGGGCTCTGAGAAAACAGGCTGAATGAAAGGGGCGTCTAAATTGGGTGTCGGGCCGATGGAATAGCTCGTGTCGGGCTCTGCCTCTGCCTCCGGTTCATCTGGGGGCAGCATGTCACTATAGGTGAGCGTGGGGGCGGGGGGCGCTGTTGTTTCAGGGGGTGGCATTTCAGGGGCAGGTGTTTCCTCAATCGGCGCGTTTGCGGCGGGTTCAGGCGCAGGCTCTTGTGCGGGTTGAGTGGCGGCTTGTTTAGCCTCCCACTCACGCTCTTCGGTTTGCCATTTCAGAATGTTGAGCGCCTGATCATGCGCGTCTCTCAGGCGCATAAACCCGTCGGGATCATCCTCAGGGCGGGTGACCTTGAGCATTCTCGAATAGGCGCGTTTGACCGCTTTGCGATCTTCTGGCGGGGCATCAAGGCCCAGTATTTTGAAATAAGGTGTGTGGGAGGGCACGGCTTAAAAAACATCCAGCCGATCAATTTCGTCAAGGAAGTCCGTGACCTCTTTGCGCGCTAATTTGATATCTGTGTCATTTTGCTTGGTCAGTATGTGCTCAAAGCGAACCAGATGATTTTCAATAGAGGTTCGAATGTCGCCAAGGTGATTTTCATAGGCGGCTTTAAGGCGGTTCACGACGGCGGCATTTTCTGCGACATCGCGCGGATGGATTTTTAGGGCCTCTAGCTCCTTCAAGCGCGCTTTGATTTCGGCTTGCGATAGGCTCCCGGGGTTGCCTTCCAGAATGAGCTGTTTGGTCTCGCCCGTTGAAACAATCGTGACAAGCACTTCGAGCACGCCAGAGACATCATAAGTGAAGCGGACTTCGAAATTCTGGGTTTTGTCTTTCTCCTTGGGGACTTTCAAGGTCAGCTCGCCCAGCGGCACATTATCTTCCACGCGCGGGCTCTCGCCTTGATAAATGCGCAATGTGACTTCTG
>CALLBD010000015.1 GCA_938001915.1 uncultured Caulobacterales bacterium
AGGCGTCACAGGCGACAAAGACCCCGGCTATGGCAGCACATCAAAAATGATTACAGAAGCCGCGCTCACCCTCGCGCTCGATGTACCCAACTCCGAAACAGCAGGCGGCGTCTACACCCCAGCCCCCGCCATGGGCGACGCGCTGATTAAACGCCTCACCGAGCACGCAGGCCTGACTTTTAGAATTGAGGTTTAGGGGCGGGCGTTGAGGTCTGATTGATTTGTGAGTTTAGTGAAAAAGCCACGCGTAAGCGTGGCTTTTTTATGGGTTGCTCGCTGTGTGTATTTAACTTTTGATTTTTTAGGGGCGAGTGGCGAGAGGCGAGGGGCGAGTAAGGCGTAGCTAGAAATCAATTCTGTGAATCGATTTTAGCTGGCTAAGTCCACGGCAGCGGTAAAGCGGGCACTATTAAGGTAAAAAGGTGCACCTATTGATTTACTTCAAACCAATCCATATTTGTTAAGCAAAGGGAATAATGTGGCTAGTTTGATACACGAAATTCAAGAAGGTGCCTCTGGAACAGAAGTTCCTACGGCAACTTTATTAAGGAGGATGAAATTAGCGGCGGCAAAGCTTCAACTTCCGGATTTGGAGAAATGGGTTGAATCTGAATTGAACGGATACAAAAGCGAACCACCTCAATACCGCATAGTTATGGCCAGCCCAACAGCATGGAATCCATATAATGGTTGGATGCCGATATACTCTGGCAATAAAGATGTAATGGAATTGTTTAGCACGGCGCGTATTACACAAAATATTAGCAGCCTAGAAGACACACTCCATAACCATACGAGTGGACCGCTAAACCTTCCAATGCCTATAGGGCTAATCGAAATTATAAACAAACTAGGAAATTATGAATCGGCACGAATGTCATATCAAATAAACCGAGGCGTCTTGGTTTCGATACTCACTGCTGTTCGAGATATGGTACTCGACTGGTCGATTGAAATGGAGAAATCTGGTGTTCTGGGTGAAGGAATGACCTTTAATTCCACTGAAAAAATTTATGCAAAGGAAGCTATGACTGGTATAAAAATCGAGAATTTTACGGGTATTTTAGGATCAAACAACGTCGCAGGGGACATAAACTCTGGAACAATAATTATATCTGAAATTGAGGAAGGACTGGTAAAGCTAAATGAGGCAATGCCCGCCCTTATCGAAGCAGGTGCTGATGCTAAAAAACTATCAAAAGCTTTAAAAAATATAGAAATGGAGATAGCAAAAACATCTCCAAGAAAAGTCAAACTCAGTAAATTCTATAACGATGCAAATCAAGCCATTGTAGGCGCCAGCGGAAGCCTGTTGGCAGATGGGGCTAAGTTAGTATTGTCAGGCTTAGCAGCATCTATTGGCATTTCCATCTAAGCCCCAATCAAATAAATAGGGTCAGATATGATTATAATTAAGATTGCCCTAGTCAGCGAATGCAAAACACTTAGGAAGAATATACAAATAGAATTCGAAGACATGGAATGGGCAATGCTGGAAACTTTCCATGCTGAAGCCGAAAGGCTGCGGGCCTCTAAGTTTGTTCAACAGGGGCAAGGCGATTCCATAAGCGTCAATGTGAATACTGATTCAGAATTAACTACAAAAGCTAGACCCGTAGATGTTGAAGCCCTTTCAGCCATGTTGCATCGCGCTCGTCCCTTTTTGCTCAATGGTGAACAAATCTATTTTTATAAAGTTCTGAATTTAATGAAACGGCGGACTAGAGACTGGTCAGCATTCATAAAAACCCTCGAAGCTATCAAAAATCAATTTGACCTAACCCGAATGTACAAGTTCAGGACATTTGGAAATTTAGGAAACATTCCTACTTCTCCCAAAATAGTAATGGATTGGCTCAACGCATACGAATATCATAGGGATTCCAGTAAACGCGATAAACTAAGACAAAGTTTAGGAGCATTCGGTGAAGACCAAAACGGTGCTCCAGTTGTTTTGTTTGTCTTAGTTGATATGGTCCAGGCCGTACTCAACTTAAGTGACCTTGTGGAGAACCTCATAGAAGCCAAAAACCGTGAATATGAAATCATCTGCCCTTTTGAACTAATCGAATAAGCATTGGGGCCTCTTTGGGATAATTCATCCCCCCCCCCCATTTCATCCCCACCCTTAATTTCTGTGTTTTGCTGCGGCTATGTCGTCGCTGTGCTCTGTGTCTGTTCTTCGCCTTATGCTGTCGCGTTATATTGCGGCCGTCTCGGCGCTTGATATTGGCACGGCCAAGGGGTTGGCGCTTGCGGAAACGTATGGGCGCGAGATGGTGAAGTTGGCCAAGGGGCTGCGCGAGATTGCGGAGATGGAGTTGCGCGCGCGGATGAAATCGCGCTTGCTCGCAGATTATGGCTGGCGCTGGAAAGTTATTGGCGAGCTTGGCGGCTATCTGGCGCTTGATCAGTGGAGCCGTTTGCATCAGCGGGCGCAGGCAATGCGTCCCGTTAAGACACCGCCCCGCCCCCCTGCGCCCGACCGCCGCTCTGCGGCTCAAAGCCCACTTGATAGAGAGAGCCTAGACAAGCCGCGCAAAGCCTCTGGCCGCGCGCGCACGGATTCCAGCGGATGGTTCCGCCTGGCCCCCATTCCACGCGGGCCGATAGATCTCTCCCGTCGTGCTGCTTTGCCGCCTGCGTTTCGCGTCGCTACGGGTGTCAGCTATGGGCGCGCCCCCGCTAAGATAAAGCCCATTTCCCTGACCGCGCAGGAGCTTGATTTACGCACGCCGCCCGCCGCGAGCGCGCCGCGTCGTGCGTCAC
>CALLBD010000016.1 GCA_938001915.1 uncultured Caulobacterales bacterium
GGAACGCGGCGCACATAATACCAAGTGTGGCCACGTTGTTCTAAGTAGTGATTTTGGCGAATGGTCATAATCCATTGTACCCCAGTCTGGACCCCAATTTGGACCCCAAATTGGGGGAAATTGGGGGGTTGCGAGAAAACGTGGGAAAAAACGTAGTCTTTCCAACGACTTAACGGTCTTAAGAATGAGAGAAATGGCGCACCGGGGAGGATTCGAACCCCCGACCCCTTGATTCGTAGTCAAGTACTCTATCCAGCTGAGCTACCGGTGCGTAGAGTGCGTCTTTGACGCGGCAAACTCGCAATCTCTTGCGAGCGCGCCTTTAAGCGGAAATTTCTGCCATTCGCAAGGCCTTTTTGCGGTCAATTCGAGGCTTTCGCACAATAGCCGCTCACCGTCTCACGATTGAGGAAATCTTATATGTCTGAAAATTTGAACTAGCGCCGGATTTTCATTGCGCGGCCAAAACACCCCGCGTTAACGCCCTCGCAACGGCCCGGGCGGCGGCGGCGCCTAAATCGGCCAAGGCTACAGGCGTATCACAGGCTTTATCACCGAGGCTGAGCGCGAAAACTGTATCCCCGTCCAGTGGCGTATGTGAAGGTTGAACCGACATCGTCAAACCATCTTGTGCCATAATGGCTAATCGTTTGAGCTGCTTTTGACTGAGCGCGGCATCGGTTAAAACCGCCCCGATAACCGTGGATTGCCCAGCCCCTTTAAGGAAGGCGAGTTTCGTATCTTGCGGCTCTGACCATGTGTAATCAACAGGCGGTCTCACGCCGCCAAATTCTCCGCCGCGTTCATAGGCCCAAGCATGTGGGCATTTTGTGCCGGGTAAGAAAACCGACCCGACAGGGTTTGCCGCAATCACGGCCTGCACCTTGATGCCGCCGCTCTCCTCTAGCGCAAGACCTAAACCGCCTGCATAGAGGCCCGCCGTCGCGCCATGCCCCGCGCCGAAGGCGCCCTCCGCTGCCCGTCTTTGCAAAGCCTCGCAGGCCTTTAGTGCAAGTATGGAAAATGGCGGCTCCAGCCCCCAAGCTTTATCTCCGCCATTCGCATTATCAAACAGGATTGCCGAGGGGACAATCGGGCTGACTGGCACGGGGACGGGTCCAGGAACGTAGCCGATACGCTGTTCACCTAACCAGCGCGTCACCGCGTCAGCCGCAGCCAAGCCGTAAACAGACCCCCCTGACAAGACAATGGCGTGCACTTGATCAATCAGGCCGCCATCTTGCAGCGCAGAAATTTCGCGCGTCCCAGGCCCGCCGCCACGTACATCGACACTTGCGGTCGCTGGGGCGTCTGGCACAATCACGGTCACCCCCGTTTTCACTTGGGCATCATGAGCTTGGCCTATACGATATCCAGGTAAAAGATTGATCATATGAGTGGTCTATGCCGTGCTGCATGGAGAGGAAAGCTTTTTTAAAACCCTCACCTCACTTGCGCATGAAGCTGAGATGCGGAAGAAAGAGACTGGACTTTTTACCGAAGGAAATAAAACATGCTACAAACCCCTTGGTTAAAAACTTATGAGACCCTCGGCATTCAAACGCCTGAACCAGCTGGGCGCACGCTTGCCGATTACCTTGCCGAACATGTGCGCGAACGCCCTGACGCGCCAGCCCTGCATTACCTTGGACGCAGTTGGAGCTTTGCAGACGTGAATGCAGAGGCAAACCGTCTTGCTAATGCTTTGCGTGCGCTAGGGGTTGGGCGCGGCGATGTAGTTGGGTTTCACATGCCAAATATCCCGCAATATTATTTCGGATTAGCGGCGGTTTCAAAACTCGGCGCGATTGGCTCAGGCGTGTCGCCGCTTCTCGCGCCGCCCGAACTCGCGCATCAAGTTTCAGATGCGAAGATTAAAATCTTGATGAGTTTTGATGCGCTCTCCCCCGTGGTTGCGGCCATGGAAGCACCTGCCTGTTTAGAGACGGTTCTTATATGCGGCGCGCGGGATTATTTGGACGCGCCCGAGACAATTCAGCCAGATCTAACTGGGCCAAAATCCTTAGGCTACCGTGCCGCAATTACTGGGGCGTCGGCGGCATTTGAGACGGTGAAAGTTGATCCATCAGAGACCTTCATGATTCAATATACAGGCGGAACAACGGGCAAGCCCAAAGGCGCGATGCTGTCTCATCGCACATTGCTTCACAACCCTCTGCAAGTCTTGGCTCTGGGGCCAAGGATCAATATTGGCGAGGAAGTCTATGTCACGGCCTTTCCGCTGTTCCACATCGCAGGGCTGTGTTTCTGCCTGATGGGCTTTGTCACGGGCGGGTCATATGAATGCCTGCCAGACCCCAGAGATACAGACCGAATTTGCGAAGTTTTGAAGGGACGCGCCGCAACGCGTTTCGCCGCTGTGCCCGCGCTATATGATATGCTGGTCGCCAACCCAAAATTTGCCGAAGCTGACTTTTCGCAAATTGTCATGGCCTGCTCTGGCGCGGCACCTATGACGAAATCGACATTTAATGCCGTGACAGAGCTTATTGGCAAACCCGTTATGTCTGATATTTTCGGTATGACGGAAACTGGCCCGTGTCATACATCTAACCCTGTGGCTCGGCCGAAAATGGGGTCTGTTGGTATTCCCTGTGCCGGCGCGAAAATCCGTATCCGCGATATTGAAACCGGAACCAAAGATATGCCACTGGGCGAGATTGGCGAAATATGTTCCGCTGGACCCCAGCTTATGAAAGGCTATCTAGGCCTGCCCGAGGAAAGCGCCCATGCCATGCGCAAAATTGAGGGTGAGCGCTGGATGTTCACAGGCGATGTCGGCTATATGGATGAAGACGGTTATGTCTTCCTCTGCGACCGTGCCAAGGACATGTTAGTCGTCGGCGGATTTAAAGTCTTTTCCGTCGAGGTTGAAGATAAGCTTTCCAAACTTCCCATGGTGGCCGCCTCTGCTGTGATTGGCACGCCCGACGTGAAACGCCCCGGCAATGACATTGTCAATCTCTATGTCGCGCTTACGCCCGAATTTCAGGATAAAGATGAGGCCGCTTTGAAATCCGAGATTACAGCGTGGATTCGGGAGAATATGGCCGCCTATAAAGTCCCGAAATTCATTCATATTATTGACGCCATACCGCTGACACCTGTCGGAAAAATCGACAAGAAAAAGCTACGCGCGGAGGCGCTTGCCTCATGAGGCTTTAGCGCGGCGACCAATAAATAAAATCGCCAGACCCACGGCCCAACTGCCCCATTTCTCAATGACATCGGCGAGAGCGCCATCAACATTATATGCTGTAACAGCAATGAGGAACCCAAGCGCTATGGCCGCAAAACTATAGGCATCACGGCTGGGGAGGCCTAAACAGCGCATGAGTATCACGGGGCCAAAGGCTGCGCCCAAAGCGACCCAAGAAAACAGAACACGGCTGAAAATTTCTTGCGGCAAAAAGAGAGTCAGAAAGACGGCAACCACCGCAACGCCCACCATCGCAAGGCGCCCAAATAATAGCGCGCGTTGCGGCGACCTATATGTCACGCCGCTGTCATGGGAGACGGCAGAGGCCGCTGCCAATAATAAACTATCCACCGTCGACATGACGGCCGATAAAATTGCCGCAATGACGACACCCGCGATAACGGCGGGTAGGTAATTTTGCGCCGCTGCAAAAAACAGGCTCTCTCCGCCCGTGTCGATATTTAACGCCCGCCCTGCAAAGGCCAAGCAGATAAGACCAGAATAAATAATCAGGCCCCAGCCAATCGTAATGGCGGCGGCTTTTTTTCGTTCTGACTGACTACGCACCGCCATAATACGGTTTAAAAGCTGTGGCTGACCCAAGGCGCCAAGCCCTGTGCCAAATAATCCCATCGCAACGCCCATACCCGCCATGCCGACTGCGCCTTTGGTGAAGCTGAAATAGTCATGATGTTGGCTTGCATGTAGCGTGTCGACAACGGTCCCTATTCCGCCTGCCGCCGTAACGGTGGCAATAGGGACAAGGATACAGGCCAATACCATCACACCAGCTTGCAAGGAGTCTGTGAGGCTTGCCGCCCAAAATCCGCCCATCAGACAATAAATGACAATAACAATCGCGCCGAGTATCACAGCTTCGGCGATGCCTAATCCAAAGACCTCATCCAGCGCATTGCCCGCAGCTTGGAATTGACTGGAGATATAAAACACAAAACAAAATAAAATAAGTGCCGCGCAGAGCAAGCCCGTTGCGCGTTTAAACTTGGCGGTCATGCCGTCGGTAATAAAATCAACGATGGTGATATGACCCTTGGCCGCTGTCTCCGCCGTTAATTTTGGTCCCATCACGAGCCATGTCAAAAGATAGCCGCCGAAGATACCTGGCACCAACCATAATCCAACGACCCCTTGGGTGAAGACCATACCTGTGAATCCGAGTAGCACCCAAGCGGAGCTCGTTGACGCCGCATAAGACAAACCCGCCGTCCAGGGTCCAAGGCCGCCGCCTTCCCCGCCGCTCGCCAGAAAGAAGTCCGAGTCATCTGACACACGCTTTGACGCCCACCAGCCAAGCGCCAGCAAGAGGAGTTTATAAAAAATCAATGTCAGTAAAACGACAGTCGTATCCGCCATATTGAGACCCTTTATTCTTGCCCGCAAGATAGGTTAGGGTAGCGGGAGTGATAAGCCAAGTCAGCGCATAGCTTGCCCAGCGTTCAAAAAGAAAGCTCTCATGGAAAACCTTATTATCGATTGGCCTTCATCGGGCACCGCGCGGCTCACCCTGTCGCAACCGAAACGACGTAATGCGCTGACGGCGGCCATGTGGCAGGCCTTGCCAGAGACATTCAGTAAGCTTTCGCAGGATAGTCAGCTGCGCGCCCTCATCGTCACGGGCGACGGCGAGCATTTTGCGGCGGGCGCAGATGTTACAGAATTTCAGACATTATATTCGACCCCCGAGTCCTCCGCTAAAATCAGCGCAGATATCCAGCGCGCGTTTGACGCCCTCGCTGCCGTGCCTGTGCCGACAATCGCCATGATACGCGGGGCCTGTGTCGGCGGAGGATGCGGCATTAGCCTGTGTTGCGATTTGCGCTTTGCCGATAACACTGCAAGATTTGCTATAACCCCGGCCAAGCTTGGCGTGACCTATCCCTTTAGCGATATTGCCCGCTTGATTGATGCTGTTGGCGTCGCCCATGCTAGCGACATATTATTTGCGGCGCGGGTGATTGCCGCCGATGAGGCCAAAACTATGGGCTTAGTTCATGGGGTGACTAAGGCGGGCGCTTTAGAAGACACGGTACTGAGCTATGCAGCCCGCATGACCTCCCTCTCGGCGGAGAGTCTGCGCGTGACCAAATCGATGATAACGGCCTATCGCAACGGCCAGCGCAAAGATACGCCAAAGACAAAGGCTCAATTTGCGGCTGGATTTACATCAAAAGATTTCGGCGAAGGCTTCCGCGCTTTTTTAGAAAAGCGCAAACCGAATTTCGAGTGAGAGACTCCAATCCTGAAGCTTCCCTGCGCCCTCAAATCTTTTGATTAATGTGGCCCATTTTTCGGCCCCCACGAATTTCAGATTTTCCGTAAAGGTGAATATGCGTGCCCGCTTGAGCCGCCAACCCTTTCCAATTTTTGACATCATCTCCGATGAGATTCGTCATGACGACGCCGTGTAGAGGGCTAGTATCACCAAGCGGCCAGCCCGCTACAGCCCGAATATGTTGCTCAAATTGGTCTGTGCAGCCTGCATTTTGAGTCCAATGACCTGAATTATGCACGCGTGGCGCAATTTCATTTACGGTTAAGGTCCCGTCTTCCATTTGAAAGAATTCAACCCCCATTACCCCGACATAATCAAGCTGTTCTAAAATTTGCCCTGCCATACGGGCCGCGCTGCCATCATCTTGCTGGGCAGGGGCCTGACTTGTGTGCAGAATATGATTGCGGTGGACATTTTCCGTCAATGGGTAGGCGGCAATCTGTCCGTCTATACCCCGAGCGGCGACAATTGAGACTTCGCGGAAGAACGGTACAAAAGCTTCTAAGATACACGGCGCAGGAGCGAGCTTTTCCCAGGCCGCATCAATTTCTGACTCCGCACGAATAATGACTTGTCCTTTACCATCATATCCGAAGCGCCGCGTTTTCAACACGCAAGGCAGTTTCAGGCGTTTGACCGCACGGCGCAGGTCATGAACATGATTGACGTCTTCAAACCCCGCGACACGCAAGCCTAATTGCGCGCTCAAAAACGATTTCTCGGCGAGACGGTCCTGACTCACATCAAGCGCGCGCGCGCCGGGCCGCAAAGGCGCGGCTGAGGCGGCGGCTTTGGCTGATAAAGCGGGGACATTTTCAAACTCATAGGTCACCGCATCGCACGATTGGGAAAACGCCAAGACCTTCTCGACATCATCAAAGGCACCCACGGTGACCTGCTGGGCCACCAATGCTGCTGGGCAATCGGCGGTTTCTGAATAAATATGCGTAATCAATCCTAGACGTGAGGCCGCTACGGCCAACATACGGCCCAGCTGACCGCCGCCCAGAATACCAATGATAGACCCGGGCGCTAACACGCGCTCACGATGATCTAAAAGACGCGATTCCATAATTTACCCTTTTGGATCTAACGCGACAGAGTCTGTTTGCGCGGCACGCCACGCCCGAAGTCGTTTCGCCAATTCGGAGTCCGACAGCGCCAAAATAGAGGCCGCCATTAGCCCCGCATTTTTCGCGCCTGACTTTCCGATCGCCAGCGTCCCAACAGGCACACCGCCTGGCATTTGCGCTATAGATAAGAGGCTATCCATGCCTGAAAGCGCCGCGCTTTGCACAGGGACGCCTAAAACTGGCAGCTGGGTCATGGACGCACACATCCCCGGCAAATGCGCTGCGCCACCTGCGCCCGCAATAATGACATGGAAGCCATTTTCTTCAGCAGATTTAGAAAATTCAATCAGGCGGTCCGGTGTTCTATGGGCGGAGACGACTTTCGTCTCATAGGGAACGTTCAAGGCGTCTAGAACCTCCGCGCCATGCATCATGGTCGGCCAATCACTGGTCGAACCCATTATTATTGCGATTTTTGGTGAGGACATATGTGCCTGCTCCCCTGATAAGACCATCCGTCTGGAAGCGGCCCATATTAGCTGCCTATCCGCAGGGGTCAAATGCCCATTTAGATTTCATTGGTGAAATTTTAACGAGCCGCACCTTATATTCGTGGCACATGTCCTCATCAAAGAGTAATCGTCCTATGACTCAAAACCGCCTCAACCGTGTTTTGCAAGATGCCGCGATTCCGTTACACAAACGAAGCGAAGCGGCTGATGAGGTTTTAACGCGCGCCAATGAAGATCTGAACAGCGAAATTGCGCGTCTGCGGCTGCGTATTTTGGAATTGGAACATGCCGCGGATACAGACCCGCTCGTGCCTGTCTATAATCGCCGCGCTTTCATGCGGGAAATATCGCGGGCGCAAACTGTCATGCAACGCTATGACTTGCCCTCTGCCATTATCTTTATTGACCTCAATGGGTTTAAATCCATCAATGATCGGTTTGGGCATGGGATTGGTGATGACCTCTTGAAACTGATTGGCGGTGTTTTAAAAAGCGGCGTTAGAGATTGCGACATGGTCGCTAGGCTAGGCGGCGACGAATTTGGCATTCTCTTATTTAAGTCTGACGTCAAAATCGCACGGGCCAAAGCGCAAACGCTCTGCTGCCGTATTGCTGAGCAAACTATTGACCTACCGACAGGCGTCATCAGCATTAGCGCTGCGTGGGGCGTCGCGCCTTGTGAGCCGGGGGATAGCGCGGAGCAGGTACTCTCACGGGCAGACCGCGCCATGTATATGGCGAAACGCGAGAAACAGGGTTAGCTTTAATCAAACTTTTATCCATTCGGAACTTCTGCCTCAATGCAACGTTTGTATTGCATGAAAGGAGAATTCAAAATGAATTTTAACAAAAACATACTTACGCCTTTCGCTGCTTTGCTGGGCGCAGCACTTTTACCAACCGGCGCTTTTGCATCTAGCGTCGAAACGCGAACCGTCGCCGTTCAGACAGAGATTGACGCAGACGAAGTGCTCGAAATGACAGACATAATCTATGAGGCCGTTTTGGCAAACGCGGCGGCCAAAACTTTGGACGCAAATAAAGATTGGTTTAGGGTCCTGTATAGAGAAGCCCATACGAAGCCCGTGACACGCAACATATCGTCCAATGCGGAATCGCGTTACCTTGACCTTGAAAACGGGGATCGGATTGAACTCGAAATCCCGACAAAAGACGTAACTGTTCAAGTTCAGAAAATTGATTTTGAAATGGGGACGGGTCCTGCGCCCAAAGTAGAAAACGCGTTTGTTGCGAAGAACCTGATCCTGGCCGATAGCTAATCACAAAAGATATTTTAAGTTTGAAGCCTGCCCACACCCACGGGCGGGCTTTTTGCCATATTAGGCCAAGAGTCTACAGTGTAAAACTCAGCCCGTTACTCCTACGTATTCATTCCACAAGCCGACAAAACATTAATCCCAGCGGAGCCGCCTCACATGAAGTGCTATGTCGCAATCCTAATAAGTCTTGCAGCCTCAGCCTGCACAGCCACTGCGGAACCTAACTCTATGCCTGATGCTGCAATCGAAACATCTTCTTCCAGCTGCGCAATGCGCTTATCTCTGCGTGATGACAGAGAGATTTCGAATTGGCAAACTGTGCTAGATGGCGTCATGGGCGGACGATCTACGGGCAATCGTTTTGCTCAAGATGGGCATATGGTGTTTAAAGGCACGATTAATACAAATGGCGGCGGTTTTTCCTCCATCCGTCGGTCAATGCCGCGCGGGGTTATGGGCGGGGCAGACGCGTTGAAACTCCGTGTGAAACAAGACGGCCGGGCCTATCGGTTGACTTTTCGAACAGAGGCCCGCCTGCGCGGGCGGCGCATTAGCTATCAACTGAATATTCCGCAAACGCCCAAAGGCGAATGGGCCGAGGTAACATTACCTCTGAAAGATTTCCGGACATCTATATTTGGGTATGACGTAACGGCGCCGCCGTTCCGCGCTCAGGATGTGCGCGAAATGGGTATTATTCTGGCGGACGGCATAGATGGGCCATTCCAGCTCGGACTGTCAGAAATTGGCTGCGTCAGCGCTTAAAGCGACTTAATGATTTCCTCAACCATCTTCTTGGCGTCAGACAAAAGCATCATAGTGTTATCACGATAGAAAAGATCATTATCGATGCCGGCATAACCCGGTGACAAAGAGCGCTTCACGAAGAGAACCGTGCTAGCCTTATCCACGTCCAAAATTGGCATGCCCGCAATTGGACTTTGAGGATCCGTTTTCGCGGCTGGGTTCGTAACGTCATTTGCCCCGATGACAAAGGCCACATCCGTATTGGCAAATTCAGAGTTGATATCTTCGAGCTCAAAGACCTCATCATAAGGGACATTGGCTTCCGCCAGCAGGACATTCATGTGACCCGGCATACGGCCCGCAACAGGGTGAATGGCGTAAACCACATCAACGCCCGCTTCCTTCAGGGCATCTGCCATTTCACGCACAGCATGTTGCGCCTGCGCAACTGCAAGACCATAGCCTGGCACGATGATAACTTTTGAGGCGTTCTTCATGATGAAGGCCGCATCTTCTGCAGAGCCGCGTTTAACAGGGCGCTGTTCTTTATCGCCGCTATCAGACGCGCCCGCATCCGCGCCAAAGCCGCCAAGGATGACCGAGATGAAGCTTCGGTTCATGGCCTTACACATGATATAAGATAGGATAGCGCCAGAAGAGCCGACGAGCGCGCCGACAATGATCAGCGCCAAATTACCTAAAGTAAATCCGAGCGCTGCTGCCGCCCAACCCGAATAGGAGTTGAGCATAGAGACAACGACAGGCATATCCGCGCCGCCAATCGGAATGATAAGCAAGAAGCCAATCAGGAAGGCCGCGCCCAATAGCGCCCAGATTATCCAATGCTCTGTGCCGCCAGATTTCATCAGCATAGCGATAAGCACGGCAATACCGAGGCCCAAGGCAATGTTAATCAGGTGACGCGCGGGCAGCATGATAGGCGCGCCGCTCATATTTCCGTTCAGTTTCGCAAAGGCGATAACGGATCCAGAGAAGGTAATCGCGCCAATTACTGCGCCGAGACCTAATTCTAATAGAGAGCCTGCTTTAATGCGGCCTTCGGATAAAATACCGAAGTCACTGGGACTAAAAAAGGCGGCAATAGCCACAAGCACAGCCGCCAATCCGACGAGCGAGTGAAACGCCGCGACGAGCTGCGGCATATCTGTCATCGGGATTTTCTTGGCAATAATTGCGCCGATAACCCCGCCGAGCGCCAAGCCAGCGGCAGATAAAATAAAGCCCATACCGTTCATGCCCGCTACCAGCAAAGTCGTGACAATAGCGATGGCGATACCAATCATTCCAAATGTATTGCCTCGGCGAGAGGTTTCAGGGGAGGACAAGCCGCGAAGGGCAAGAATAAAGAGAACGGCGGAAACCGTATAGAGAACGGCCGCGAGGTCGGCAGAAAGCTGAGGCATGTCTATTTCGCCTTCTTCTTATACATTGCGAGCATACGCTGGGTCACAAGGAAGCCGCCAAAAATATTGACCGCGCACAACGCAACGGCAGCGAAACCTGCCCAAGTTGAAATGCCCGAGCCGCCTTTAACGCCCGCCGCAACGGCAATAAGCGCGCCGACGATAATCACAGAGGAAATGGCGTTAGTCACAGCCATAAGCGGCGTATGAAGCGCAGGCGTTACTGACCAAACAACATAATAGCCCACGAAAATCGCCATGACGAAAATAGCGAGTTGGAAAACAAGAGGAGAGACGGCCGCGCCGCCCGCCATAATAAGAAGAGCTGACATTATTTAAGCCTCTCATGTACGACTTCGCCATCTCGTGTGAGCGCGCAGCCTTGGATGATTTCATCTTCCCAATCGGGTGCATAGGCCCCGTCTTCCGCGGTTACGAGCGGGAGGAAGTTTTTGATATTGCGGGCGAACATATTTGACGCATCTGCGGCCATGCGGGATGGCCAATTAAGATGTCCAACAATATGGACGCCGTTTTTTGTTGTGACAATCTCGCCCGGCTTTGCGCCTTCGACATTTCCGCCGCGCTCCACGGCTAGGTCCACCAAGACAGAGCCCGGACGCATCGTGTCCAGCATGGCTTTTGTGACTAGCACAGGCGCTTTGCGGCCCGGAATAAGCGCCGTCGTGATGACAATATCTTGCTTGGCAATATGCGACGCGGTGAGTTCAGCTTGGAGCGCTTGATATTCTGCGCTCATTTGCTTGGCATAACCGCCTGCCGTTTCGGCCGCTTTAAATTCTTCATTTTCAACAGCGATGAATTTCGCGCCGAGTGAGGCGACTTGTTCTTTCGTCGCAGGGCGCACATCGGTCGCCGTTGTCACAGCGCCAAGGCGGCGCGCAGTCGCAATCGCCTGCAGTCCTGCAACACCCACACCCATAATAAAGACCTTGGCCGGCGCGATTGTGCCCGCCGCTGTCATCATCATTGGAAAGGCGCGGCCATAAATTCCGCCCGCTTCAACAACGCTGCGGTAACCCGCGAGGTTGGATTGCGAAGAGAGAACATCCATTGCCTGCGCGCGCGAGATACGCGGAATATAATCCAGCGCATAGGCGGTGACACCTGCTTTAGCGCAAGCGGCGGCATATTTTGGATTATCAGTTGGCGACAAAACACCCGTAATGCCTGCGCCTTTTTTCAACGCGGCGACAAGCTTTTCCGTGCCGCCCGTGATGGAGAGAACGAGGTCGGCTGATTTAACCGCGGCCGCATTGGTTGCGGCAATAGACGCGCCCGCCTCTTTATATAGGTCATCAGAAAAATCAGCTTTGGCCCCTGCGCCTTTGACAACCGTGACAGTATGGCCGGCTTTGACATAGCCCGCAACAGTATCGGGCGTCGCCGCGACACGCGCTTCCACGCCGCCTTTCTTCTGTAAGGCTATATCATTGAGAACAGTTAGTTTCACGGTGTAAAGCCTTTATGCGTTCGGAGGAACTAAGCGAGAAGTGAGAGTAGGAAGGAGGCGAAAGCCGTTAAGATAGACAAGCCCACAAGCGAGACATACCAACCGCCTTTAAGTTTCAGGGCAAGACCCAAAACCACGCCAAATATAAAGGTTGCAATAAGGGCTGGGAACCAATGCATCCCAACCGCAAAGACAAGTGTGGGCATTAGGACCACGAGCGCAATCAACGCGCCGCCATATTTTGTGCCGCTCATAAAACCTGAAAACGCACCAGATTGTGCGTCAATTTCCATCGCGCCGCGCGTGTAATCAGAATGTCCGCCTGCCATTTTCTACCCAATCTTCATAAAGAGCGTTGAACTTTGCGGAGCCGATATCACGCAGTTAAATGGGAAACAAGCAGCAGGGTCTGTCTCCAACACATTTATTTAGCCTTTGCGGCGCAATATTTTACCTAAATTTCAGTCTATGCCACCGAGGGATTTACAGTTTTTTCACCATATTCCCAAACCTGAAATTCACCTCCATGCGTCATGTTCTGGGAAGAGAGAGATTCGGACAAACCGTAGCCTCTTTTTACGCAGGTGAATTTATGTCCAAAACTGTACTGATTGTTGATGATGATCCAACACAACGCCGTCTCTTACAGGCTGTTGTTGAAAAATCTGGATTTTCAACATTACAAGCCGGAGATGGAGACTCCGCCCTCGCCTTGGCTTTGGGTGCAGAACAAGACAAAATCCATGTCATGCTCCTGGATTTGGTTATGCCGGGCCGTAACGGCATGGAAACGCTAGAAGAGCTAGCGAAAAAACGCCCGGACCTGCCTGTCATCGTCTTAACGGGCAAAGGCTCCATTGATGCTGTTGTTCAAGCCATGAAAGCTGGCGCGCGAGATTTCGTTGTGAAACCCGCCGCGCCCGAAAGAATTATCGTCTCTATTCGCAATGCCTTGGATATGAAAACGCTCGTCAAAGAGGTGAATCGGTTGAAGAAAACGACTGAAGGCGGGCTTACATTTGAAGACCTTATCGGAAATGCCCCCTCTATGCGCTCGGTCGTCGCTATGGGAGAGCGCGGCGCAAAGGCGAATATTCCTATTCTCATCACAGGCGAGTCGGGCGTCGGTAAAGAAGTGATCGCACGCGCTATTCAAAGTGCATCCGAGCGCTCCGATAAGCCCTTTATCACGGTGAACTGCGGTGCAATTTCCGAAAGCTTGGTTGAGTCTATTCTTTTCGGTCATGAAAAGGGCTCTTTCACAGGCGCAAATTCAAAGCATTTGGGTAAGTTTCAAGAGGCCCATACGGGCACGCTCTTCCTCGACGAGGTCGGCGAGTTGCCGCTAGAAATGCAAGTCAAACTTCTCCGCGTATTACAAGAGGGCGAAGTCGACCCCATTGGCTCGAAACGGACCGTCCCCGTTGACGTTCGGATCATAAGCGCGACAAACCGCGATTTATCTGAAGCGGTCAAAGACGGAACCTTCCGCGAAGATCTGTATTATCGCCTGAATGTCTTTCCAATCGCCGTGCCGCCCCTGCGGGAGCGCCGCGAGGATATCCCCGCCCTGGTCGAGCATTTCGTCCGGCGCATCAATGCCGCAGAGCGTTTAAACGTGTCTGGCGCAACGGCGGCAACACTCGATTTGCTCAAATCCCATGAGTGGAAAGGCAATGTTCGCCAGTTAGAAAACACGATTTTCCGGGCTATGATATTGTCAGATGGAAATAAGCTGCACCCGCAAGATTTCCCGCAAATATCGGGTCTTACACCGGGCGTAACGCCGGCCAGTTCCAGCGAAAGCCTTGTAGCGGGCAAACCTCATGAAACCTCAGATGTTTCAGACTCGGCTGTGTCGGTTCTGGACCGTGAAGGACACTTGCGGACTTTAGAAGACATTGAGCGTGACTTAATTGAATTCGCGATTAGCAATTATTCAGGACACATGTCCGAAGTTGCGCGCCGCCTCGGGATTGGCCGCTCGACGCTTTACCGAAAAGTTCGCGAGCATGAATTAGACGTGGATGACGTCCGGTCTGCATAAAAAGAGGTGGGTCTAAATCGGCGCATTAGACCAAGAGGATGCAGGGCAACCCTACCTCTTACTCCCGCGCGAAGCCTAACGCTTCCGCGCTGGTTCAAGGCCACATGTTGGGGCGGCATGTGGCCTTGCGTCTTTTGGGGTTTGATGAGCGCTTTAGCGTTTAAGGATTTTCAACCACGCGTAAAAAGGGTCGCTTTTTCCCTTTTGTTTTAGGTTGAGGCGTGGGCGGCGTATAGTTGGGGATATAGGGCTCTGGTTTCGCGCCCTTTGGGATATCTGTCACAGCCGCTAATCGCGGCGGGCTGGGATTGATAGGCCGCGGCGGGACGTCCGCTTCAATGAATTCATCTTCAATATGCCTGACCCGCGGCGTGAAACCAGATTTTCGCTTAGACTTAAAACTGCCTGCGCGGAGACTATCCGCTTTCCAGCGATCCGACGTGCGCACATAATCAGCATCCGGATCAGAGATTTCCGTCTCGCCCGCTTTCTGTTTTGCCTTGAGGTCTTTTACTTTTTTGTTCATGCGCGCGACGACTTGTCTTTGCGCAATCGACAAGGCGTCCCCTGCCCGACCCTTTTCCAAATCTTGGAAAGCCGAGCCATATTTTTCGAGGCGGTCTAAAACGCTTTCGCCAAATTCGTCTTCGAAGTCCGAAATATGGCCGAGCTCTGTCAGCTTGGCATGAAGGCGGGCAATCTTACGCTTTGCATTTGAGGCCGAGCGCTGCCGCGCCTTGGCCATTTTATCGCGATAAGCCGTCTGCGCCTGTTCCTGCGCGGCCTGTTCAGCTTGCCAGTATTCTTTGTCATAATCGGACATAAAACCCGACTAGCACAAAAAGAACGAAAAGCGAACAAAAATTACGCGCGGAGCTTAAACGCCGTCAGAGGCTTCCATATATAAGTCTAAGAGCGCCTCTTGTTCTGCGCGCTCATTTGCATCTTGCTTGCGCAGTGCAATGACCTTGCGCATGACTTTTGTATCCAGGCCAAAGGTTTTCATCTCGGCGTAAACATCACGGATATCCGAGGCAAGCTCGGCCTTTTCCGCTTCTAGGCGCTCGATACGCGCAATGAATTGACGTAATTTTTCGCGGGTGGCTTGGCCCATTTGATCGGCGCGGTCGGAATCGCTCATCATGATCGGAACTCTTTGGTCTAGGAATTTGGAATTCGTGCTATAGCGGGGCAATCAAAGCTCCAATAGGCCCAGATAAGTTGAAAACTGTGGATGGGCAGGATTCTATACACCCAATTTCGCTCGAACTCCGCGCTAACCCGTATATATAACACTAAAAGTTATCACCATTGGACCCTCACCATGATTACACTTCTCTATATATTGACCGGCCTAGCTTTTGCCTGTGTCGTGATTACCTTAATCATGGGCTCGGTTGCCATGAGTAAGAAAGACGAGGCGAGCCGTAAAAAATCTAATGATTGGATGTGGCGTAGAATTTACGCGCAAGTGGCGGCCATTCTCCTTCTGGCCCTCACGGTCTATATGCGCTCAAAAGGCGCATAAGTGGTCAAGCTCAATAAAATATATACCCGCACAGGAGATGATGGCTCCACGGGGTTAGTGGACGGAACGCGTCTCGGCAAAGATGCGCGGCGCGTACGGGCTTACGGCGATGTCGATGAAACCAATAGCGTCATTGGCCTCGTACGTCTGCATTTAGAAAACCGCGCGTTAGATGATAAGCTCTCCCATATTCAAAATGATCTCTTTGATTTGGGCGCGGACCTTGCAACGCCGATGCCCGAAAAAGGCGACGCGGATAGTGAATATGCTTTGCGCATGAGCGCCGCTCAAACCAAGCGCCTGGAAAAAGATTTGGATGCGTTAAACGCGGATTTAGCGCCGTTAAATTCCTTCGTCTTGCCAGGAGGAAGCCCGCCATCTGCCTATTTACATCAAGCCAGAACAGTTTGCCGCCGCGCCGAACGGGTCTGCGTGGCCTTGGCCGCAGAAGCGGAAGTGAACCCACATGCGCTCAGCTACCTCAATCGGCTTTCAGACTTTCTCTTTGTCGCCGCGCGCTGGTGTAATGACCAAGGCGCTACGGATGTGAAATGGGTACCCGGCAAAAACAGGTGAGGAGAAACGGGTCAGGCTATTTGTCTGACTTCATCAATTCCTGGCGGACACGCACAGCTATCTCTCGGGGCGTGGAGCGCGCGGAGAAGAAATCTGCAAATTTTCCGTCAGACCCCATCAAGTAAATAATATCAGAATGATTGACGGTGTAATCCTCGTCACCTGGTTCAACCGGCTCTCCATCAAATGTCGTTTTATATGTTGTAAGCTTATACGCCGCTTTGGCGACGTCTATCTGTTCGACGCTGCCCGTAAATCCGCGAAGGCCTGACGGGAAAGGCTCGAAACTGACATATTGCGCTATCTTCTCCACCGTGTCGCGTTCAGGGTCCACGGTAATCAAAACATATCCCACATCATCCCCTGCATCACCCATAAGCTGTTGCGCAGCCCCTAATTTTTGTAAAGCGGTTGGACAAATATCTGGGCAATAGGCAAAGCCAAAATAAATTAGATGGGGTTTCCCGAGCAAATCTGCTTCCGTGACCTGCGCGCCCTTGTCATCAACCAGGGTAAAGGCGCCTCCGATGGAGGCCGTACCATGGCTTACAACCGTCTTCCCGGACACGCCGGCTTCCGCCGACCTATCCCCCTGACAGCCCCAAAGCGCTGAGGCAGCAAAAAGGCTCATCGTGACATTTAGCGCAATTCTCATACTACAAAGCTCGACTTAAAACGTATAGGGATAGGGTCTCGTATATATTCCCGTATAAATGAAAGTAGGAGATGTGGAAGCGCATAACGCAACAAAGCTGACAGACGACGGGATTGTAATACCTTCTCAATCTGCATTTGGGGCCTATCCGATTGTTGGAGAGCATGAGCCCGTGGAGAGCTTAGGCTCGCTTAGGCGAAAAACCCTTGTAACCCTGCGCTGGACCGCGATTTTTGGGCAAATCACAGCCCTGATTATTGTTAGTCTCATTCTCGGGTTTGAATATCCGCTTTTGGCCTGCGGGTTTGCCATTTTTGCTTCGGCTGCGGTGAATATAGGTGTCACCCTCACGCTACCCTTAGATCGCCGCGTCTCTGATTTCGAAGCTTACATGCAATTGGGATTTGATCTCTGGCAGCTCGCAGGCTTGCTCTGGCTAACAGGCGGCATCGTTAACCCCTTTTCTATCCTATTTCTCGCGCCTATTGTGACAGCGGCGACCACATTATCCCGTTGGGTATTCTTTGCGCTTGGCGCAATGGCATTGGTGTTATCTTTTACTTTGGTATTCCAGCATTATCCCCTGCCCTGGTCTCCGCGAGGGAGTTTTGATCTCCCGCTTGTGTTAAAACTTGGCATCTGGATGTCCCTATGTGTCGGCGCCGTCTTCACCTCGCTCTATGCGTGGTGGGCGACCCATGAGAGCCGGCGCATGGCCTTTGCTCTAGCCGCAGCGGAGTCAATGCTCGCGCATGAACAAAAGCTCAGCGCCCTTGGCGGATTAGCGGCCGCGGCCGCCCATGAGCTCGGCACGCCGCTTGCGACTATTCAAGTCGTTGCAAAAGAAATGAGCCGGGAGGTCGAAACTGACACGGCGCTAGGGGAAGATGCTGCGCTTATTCTCTCTCAGGCCCAGCGCTGCCGAGATATCCTCGAACAATTGTCTCGGCGCGGTGACGCGGGAGATGTGATACATGATGTGCTCTCTCTCGAAGATTTGTTAGAGGAAGCCGCAGAACCCTTTATTGACCGCGAAAAAGATATTGTTATTCGCTGCGAGGGCGACGGCGCTGAGCCCTATTTGAAACGCAGACCCGAACTCCTCTATGCGTTGAAAAATTACATCGATAATGCGGTCGATTTTGCGAAGATGCGCGTTGAGCTATCGGCGCATTGGGACCACGATAAAATTACCATTTTTATTGATGATGACGGGGCGGGCTTTCCGCCAGCGTTGAAAGGGCAATTGGGTCAGCCCTACACGAGCACACGGCGACGCGGCAAAACTGCCGGGGGCTTAGGTTTGGGCCTGTTTATTTCAGAACGATTTATCAACCGTACAGGAGGAGATGTCGCTTATCTTGTCTCCCCGCTCGGCGGCGCACGCGTAAAAACCGAGCTCCCGCGAGATAAAATTTCAGCTGGCTAAAAATTAACGAAACCTTTTGGCGAGATGGCGCGTAGATATTGCCAAGGAGCTAGATGATGACCGAATATGCGCTTCCAAACGACGCAACATTGATGATTTTGGATGATGATGGCCCGTTCCGCACCCGTCTTGGCCGCGCGATGGAACAACGCGGCTTTACTGTGAACGCCGTCGAATCTGTCGCAGAAGCCAAATCCGTTGTGCAACATTCCCCGCCCGCTTTCGCCGTTCTGGATATGCGTTTGCAAGACGGAAACGGCCTCGACATTGTTGATCTCCTGCACGCGAAACGTCCCGAGTCTAAGATGGTGATGCTAACGGGCTATGGCAATCTGGCGACAGCCGTATCTGCCGTGAAGAGAGGGGCTGTCGATTACCTGTCTAAACCCGCAGATGCAGACGATGTATGCAAGGCCTTACTTGCCAGGCCCGATGAAGCCCCAGAACCTCCAGAAAATCCCATGAGCGCTGACCGCGTAAGATGGGAGCACATCCAGCGGGTTTATGAGCTTTGCGGAAAAAATGTGTCCGAAACCGCTCGGCGGTTAAATATGCACCGCCGAACTTTACAACGAATTTTAGCGAAACGCGCCCCCCGTTAAAATAGCGAACAAAATCCCCCCCAGCCTTGTTAACCTACCCCAACCCCGAACAAGGCCTTAGCGCCGCCTTCCGTCCCCCCCGGAAAGCGGCGCTTTTTTGCGCGGTACCTTTTGAAAATTTTATAATTCTGTTGTTTGTAAGAGTTTATTTTGGACTTATTCAGCCGCGATGGCATCCATGAATAGACCATTTAGCTTAGCGCCAAAACTTTCGCCGCGGCCCAAAGGCTCGCCGTCTAATTCTAGAGAAAACACCCCCATTGTCTCGGCCAAATCAGCAAGAAGGCCCTTTGGCATAGTCTCATAGGCCATACGCCAATTTTCAAAAGACCGATCTAATATCTCACCTTTGTGTAAAAGCTCTAGATTGTCATGGCGAATATCTTGGCTAATTGTATCAAACAGCAACTCGATATCCTTCTGCTCACCCTCGAGGATTTGAATATATCTATCCCCATCACAGAGAAGCAACCCAGTTATGGCGAGCGCGCGATTATTCGTCTCTGATGACGCCAAAATATTGGCCACATCTTCCACATGGGTGCTCTCCCGCGCGAGACTGGTATATATTATTTCGAACAATGCCATTAAACGTTTTCCCGTATCGCAAATTTGGGATTTATCTTCACTGGTGTTATTACGTCTAGCCTGTCCTTTAGGTTTTGACAGTGCTGCAGTGTTCCGTCAAAAGGTAGAAAAAGGGGAAAGTTATGCGAATAAATTGGATGGCCAGCGCCGCCTTTGGGGTTTTACTGTCAGCCTGTGCGGATACCGCGCCCGATAAGGCCTCAGAGACAAAAAACTCATCCGTTGGAGCGGAACGGCCGTCACAGACGACCCAAAAAACCCCAGGATATAACGCCAATAAAAATGTCTATTTCGGCGATTTACATATTCATACGAAGAATAGCTTTGACGCCTATATTTTCAATGTCCGCACAACCCCTGCGGATGTGTATCGTTTTGCAGCGGGCCAGCCCCTGAAACACCCGTCAGGTTTTGAAATGAAATTGGCGGGGCCGCCGTTGGATTTTGTCGCTGCGACAGATCACGGCGCTTATATGGGCGTGCTGCCGGCTATGGATAACCCAGAAAGCCCGCTCTCTGATCATGAGCTTGCGAAAAAAATGTTCGGGGCAGACGTATCGGACCCTACGGCCATTATTCGAAACTTCCAAACCATAGGGCATTCTGTTCGCACGGGTAAACCGATTGAAGGATTATATGACCGCGCCCTCATTGACCGCACCTGGCAAGGGGCGGTTCAAACAGCCGATAAATATTACGCACCTGGAAAGCTGACGACATTCGCGGCCTATGAATATACGGCGGTAACATCGGGAAGAGGCGCTGACGGATTTGCAGGCGGGAATTTGCACCGCAATGTTGTCTTTGAAAATAGCGCGCCAGAGCGCCTCTTTAGTGTGCTTGACTCTCCCAATCCCGAAGACCTTTGGGACTGGATGGATAATACGCGAAGCGCGGGCCATGATGTCTTATCCATTCCGCATAATTCTAATGTCTCAGATGGCGAAATGTTTGATATGGTCACATTTGGCGGGGGCGTTATTGATGCGGACTATACCTCGCAAAGACTACGCAACGAACCCATTGTCGAAATGGCGCAAGTCAAGGGCACGTCGGAAACGCACCCTGCCCTGTCCCCAAATGATGAATTTGCGAGTTTTGAAATTTACGACCAACTCCTCGCCTCTAATATCGTCAGTAAAATAAACGGCTCTTACATTCGCGAAGCCTTAGCAAGGGGCCTCGCCTTGGAAGAAGCCACGGGGACGAACCCTTACGCCTTTGGCCTTATCGGCAGCTCTGACAGCCATGTCGCGGGCGGGGCTTATGACGAGCAAGATTATTGGTCGAAAGTCGGTGTTGTTGACGGCACGGCAGAAAGCCGCGGATCCGTCCCGCCTGGTGGCGCAAAAAGCTGGGAGAATGTCGAACGCGACCCTAATGCTGAGAACTGGTTCTCAAAATGGAGTGCTGCAGGCTATGCGGCCGTCTGGGCGGAAGAAAACACGCGCACGTCCATTTTCAATGGCATGCGGCAAAAAGAAACCTATGCCACATCTGGCCCGCGTATTCGGCTCCGTTTCTTCGGCGGCAATATGAATGCTGATATTTTAGCGTCCGCAAATATGGTCGAACAAGCCTATAGCGCAGGCGTCCCAATGGGCGGCAAATTCAAGACAGATAGCGCGCCAAGCTTCCTCGCTTGGGCTGCGCGTGACCCGCGAGGCGCGCTGCTGGACCGTATCCAAATCATTAAATCATGGCACACGGCAGAGGGGCCGCAGGAGGCGGTTTATGATGTCGCCTGTTCCGGCGGCGCCTCGCCTGACCCCGAGACCCGTCGCTGCCCGAATAATGGTGCCAGCGTAGACCTCTCGAATTGCGCCCCCTCATCTGGCGCGGGCGATGCGGAGTTGAAAACCGTCTGGACAGACCCCGATTATACAGCCGGCGAAAGCGCTGCGTATTATGTCCGTGTTTTGGAAAATCCAACCTGCCGCTGGTCAAGCTGGGATGCGCTAAATGCGGGCACGGAGTTCCACCCTGACCTACCGCCGACACTCAAAGAGCGCGCCTGGTCGTCACCTATTTGGACAGCTTCAAAATAAATGACACGATTTCTTCGCGAGCCTTTCGTTCATTTCGTCCTATTGGGCGGGCTATTATTTGCGGGTCACGCCCTCTGGCAGACCCATGTGACGAAATCAGATAGGACGATTTTCGTCAGCCCAGAGGAAATGGAACGCCAAGCCCAAATCTTCGCGGCGGAAAACCGGCGGCAGCCCTCTGACGCAGATATAGAGGGCCTGCTCTTCGCCCATATTGAAGAACAAGCGCTTATGCGCGAGGCCCAGCGGTTGGGTCTGGATGAGGATGACACCATTATCCGCCGCCGCTTAGCGCAAAAAATGCGCTTCATGATTGATGATGTCTCTGCGCCTGAAATGCCGCCGCGCGACGAGCTCAAACTTTGGTATGAGAATAATCCCGCCCGTTTCATTCGGCCCGAAACGCGCAGTTTTGAACATATTTTCCTCTCGCCCAAAAACCGCGCAGATACGGTGGTCGCGGAAGCGGAAAGCCTGTTAAAAGCGGGCATTCCTGAAAACTGGGAAGCGCAAGGCGATGCCTTTATCTCAGGACGGGAGTTTTCAACTCTGGCGCAAACCGCCGTGCAGCGTGATTTCGGAACCGCATTTGCCGAAAAGCTCTTCGCCCTGCCCAATTCACCTGACTGGCAAGGCCCGATAAATTCAGCCTTTGGCGTGCATCTCATTCGCCTCACAGGCGTCACAGCGGAATATCTTCCAAAATTTGGCGACATTCAAGTCGAAGTCGAAGCCGTTTGGTTGGATGAGGCCAAACGTGTGGAAAACACAGAGGCCTTGAAAAAACTCATTGGGAAATACCGCGTTGAGGTTCAGGAGTGAGGCAAATTTTCCAAAGCCTCTGTTTTGCCTGCCTCGCGTTTTTCTGCCTCACAACACAGAGTTTTGCCCATGAAGTGCGGCCAGCCTTTCTGCGCATAACGGAGACGGCGGCAGGCGAATTTTCTGTGGTCTGGAAACAGCCCGTTCTTTCAGGTCGCCGCCTGCGGATAACGCCCACCTTCCCCGAGGGCTGCGCGCAATCAGAGCCGCGGCTCGACCGCAGCGGCCAAACAGTTGCTGAGCGGTTCACCGTTCAATGTGAATTGAAAAGCGGCACGCTTGCCTTACCTGGTCTCGAAAATACGCTGACGGACGCCTTTGTGCAAATTGCATTTCTGGACGGGAGCAGCCGCTCGGCTTTGTTAAAACCTGCGGAAGCCTCGCTCTCGCTGTCTGGGCCCCAAGCCAGCCCGGCAAAAGATTATCTCGTCATTGGCGTTGAACATATTATTTTTGGATGGGACCATTTGCTTTTTGTGATTGGCCTGACTTTACTCGTCGGCGGGCGGCGTGTGTGGGGCGTAGCCACGGCCTTTACGCTGGCGCATTCTTTGACCTTGGCAGCAACAGCAATTGGCGGCGTGACCCTACCCTCTCGGCCCGTGGAAATATTGATTGCAGGGTCGATTGTCTTACTCGGCGTTGAGGTGTTACGTAAGCGAAAAGGGAACCCAACGCTTGGCGCAAGACGCCCCTATCTGATTGCCTTTGTCGTGGGCCTTATCCATGGCTTTGGATTTGCAGGTGCGCTCGCCGATATTGGCCTGCCGCAAGGCACGGAGCTGCTTGCGCTGTTCCTCTTTAATATCGGCGTCGAGCTGGGGCAGTTCGCTGTTATAGGGCTGGCTTTATTATTCTTGTGGGCGCTTGCAAAACGCAGTGAGGCGTGGCGCAAAACGGCCGAGCTTTGGACGGTCTATGGCTTTTCCATGATTGCTATGTTTTGGGTCTTTCAGCGCATGACACCTTATGTAGGTCTGACCTAGCGGCACGGCGGATAATCTCAACCAATTCGGGCGTGCTATCTGGAGCTCTTGCTATCTGGTGCACAGGCCCTTAGGGGCACCCGTGCTGTATTGCACGAGGGGCAATGCAATTTGCCCTCTTGCTTTTTGAAGGCAGATAGTGGAGCGGCTGATAGGCAGAGTTTCCGCTAAAATTGTCCATTAATCAGCGCCGTCAAATATGACGGGACTCAAATCTGACCGTGAAGGGTACGCTTTGTTATTAAAGAGCCAAAAATCGTCACAAAGATGGGTCGCGCTGGCTTTGGTCAGTGTTATTTTCCTCGTGACGACAGGCGGAACATTTTCGTCTCTCGGCGTGTTATTACCGCAAATGATTTCAGATAGGGGCTGGAGCTGGGCGCAGGCTGGTTTGGGATTTACCGTCCTAGGGTTATTCACAGGCCTGTCGAGCACGATTCCCGCCTACACCATAAAGAAGGTTGGGATTCGGCTGACCTATCTTTTAGGCGGCCTGACGATAAGCGCTGGGTTTCTCATCTTATCATTCTCGAATGATCTTAAAATCTATTTATTGGGCGCAGCTCTGGTTGGGCTTGGCTATTCGCAAACAGGCGCAGTGCCTGCCATTAAAGTCATAAGCAGCTGGTTTGATAAAAAGCGCTCCTTTCTAATAGGGTTATTCTTCACCTGTGGGGCTTTGGGGAGTGTGATAGGCCCGCTCGTCGCAGATGTCTTTTTGTCGAAAGTCGGCTCATGGGCCCTGTATTGGGTAAGTATCGCGGCTTTAATTTTATGCCTCACACTCATCACAACGGTCTTCGTCAGCGAGCGTCCAGACAGCCCGGAAGACACCGAGACGCCCGAAGAAAAAACCTTGAATGAAGCGAATAATTGGGAGTTTCGTGAGGTCCTGAAAACGCCGCAATATTACATCATCATACTCGCTGTGACCTTCACCTTATTTGGCACTTTGACGATGAATGCATGGCAAGTCACTCACATGCAAAATCTTGGCGTCGCGGCAACTATGGCCGCTGCCGCGTTAAGCGCTCACGCCGTTTTCAATGCAATTTCTCGTATTCTTGGCGGGATAATAATCGATAAAATTGGCGCGAAGGTTATCTTCGCCTTGGGGCTATTGGCCGGGGTTATTGGCATGGCGGCGCTGAGCGTCGCAGACACACCTGCCCTCATTCTAATTTTCGCTATCGGAGATGGAGTGAGCTTTGGTATTGTCACCTTTGCAACGTCCATTATTTTGCTTGAATATTATGGCGACAAAAACAATCCGATGATTTTAGGCTTCGTCAATTTAATTACAACCGCCGCCATGAGCGGCCCTCTTATTGCGGGTGCCATCGCGGATAAGATTGGCGGTTTCAAAGAAGTCTTTATTGGTATCTCAATCATGTTATTGGCCGTTTTCATTCTGACATTGGTCATGAAGAAACCTGTCAAAACCCAAACGGCTGCAACGAAGACTTGAGGCAAAGCCTTCAACCGAAACGCCGACTGTATATTTTTCACTCCCTTTTTCCGCCGCCGCCGTATTCAAATTCTAACACTCAAAGCGATGCGATTGCATGTAGTCATGAAATCTAGCTTTGGACTATAGACTGGCTTTCATTGCTGCCAGATAATGCAATGACATTAAGGTGGAAAACGAATGAATACCCTCAAAAAATATGGCGCTTCAGCAGCCACACTTGGCCTATTGCTAAGCGCGCCAGTAGCTTATGGCCAATCGCCAGCAAGTGAGGATAACAGACTTGCCGATGAACTCGTTGTTACAACGGATAGGGTTGGATTGATAGAAGACAGACCAACAGAAACTGTCTTTGGCCTGAGCCGTTCCGGCTATGAAACACCGCGTTCCATCAGTGTTATCAGTGACACGACTATTGACCGATATGCGATTGAAGATATTGATGATTTCATCACAACCACGCCCGGCACATTTGGCGGAAGTTTCTTCGGCGTTCCGGGCTCTATTTCAATCCGGGGCGGGATTTCTGAGAGTTATTTTAGAGGCTTCAAGCGGGTTCTCAACAATGGCTTATTTCCAACGCCCATTGGGGCAGCCGACCGGGTCGAGATTGTCCGAGGCGCGACGCCCGTCACCTATGGCGCGGGGCGTATCGGAGGCTTTCTGAACTTTCACCCTTCTGCCGCTGGCGCAAATGAAAGCGCGCCGGAAGTGATTAATGGCTCCGTTGCTGTCACACTAGGCTCATATGATAAGAAAAATATCTCCGCCAATATCAATTTTCCGCTCGGTAATGAGACGCTTGACGGCGGGCTTTCGGTCTATGCAGAATATGATGACTCGGAGAGCTTCTACCGCGGCCGCGAGCCGCAACATGAATTACTCCAGGTCGATTTTTTCCATGAGTTGGGTAATGGGTTTAGTGTCGAGCTTGGCGGTATGTATTTCAACTCCTCAGGATATTTGCAATCACCGGGCTGGAACAGGCTGACCCAAGACCTCATTGACGACGGTACCTATATCACGGGGGTAGACACGGATATTGTCGACGCAAATGGCGACGGACAATTAAATCCAAGCGAAATTGACGCCGTTGTGGGGACCTTTTTCGGCGCGTCCAATATTCGCACCTTTGTAGACTTTGGCGTCTTTGGTTTTCCCGATGCCTATGCTCTAGACAGCGGCGTTGGCACAACGACGCTTAGCCCGCGCGACGTTTTCATTTCGGACCAAGACATTGCCGACTCCGAGTCCATTACGCTTTATGGTGACATAAAAAAAGAGTTTGACGATGGCAGCTCCGCAAAGGTTCAAATTTTTTATGACGAGGCCGACGGCGCGCTGAATAATAGTTTTGGCTTTGCGGCGCTTCATGAAATGAATGTGCTAGAAATCAAAGGCGCTTACACCAAAGGCTTTGAGCTGTCGGAAGCTGTGAAAGTCGACGTACATGCCACGGCGTCGCACAGGGCCTATCAGTCTCGGCTCAGAGAGCAGTTCTTATCGGGCTACCTTGTACTTGACCGCCGCGACCTCAGCCGCGGCCCGACAGCCACCGATATTTTTGCGACGCCTCTGACAGATAATTCTATTGCTTGGGACTCAGATTTTGACTCCGACTGGACAGATACAGGCGCGGCTTTGCTCACGGATATCCAACTTGGGAATTTCAGTCTCTTACTAGGCGGGCGCTATGATGAATATGATGTCGAGTCCCGTGATGACGGGGCCACAACATTTGGCGCGCCCACACAAGGCGAGGCCTCCGAAGGCGATTTTTCCTATTCCGCAAGCCTGAGCTATCGCTCGCAGCTCGGCATCGCTCCCTATATAACTTATGCTGAAGGCTCCGAACCGCTCTATAATTCCAATGGCGGTATTTCACCGGGGCCTGCCAGCGCGGAAGAATTCTTATTCGACTCTGAACTTTTAGAACTCGGGATAAAATTCAACCTCCTCGACGAACGCTTGACGGGCTCGCTGGCCTATTATGATCAAAGCCGAACCTTGATTGATGCCTTTCAGAATGTGAACCAAGAGACCTCAGAAGGGATTGAGGCAGAGCTTCGCTACCTCATCAATGATAATTTCACCCTTACGGGCGCGGCGACCTTCCAAAGCTTTGACATCGCCCCCGTCGGCGAATGCGGGTCGGGCAATGGTGCCTTTTTTGTTATTTCGCCCACTCACCCAACGGTCAATGCATTCGGTCAAACGATTTCAGCCGAGCAAGGCTTTGGCGGGCTTTTCGCGGCCCTGAACGCCAGCTGCCTACCCGAGCTCCAAGAGGGGTATAAACGAACCACCATTCCCGACACGGTCCTGTCGAGCTTCGTGACCTATACATCAGATGAAACATCCAAAGGGGTAACCTATGGCGGCACATTGGGCGCGACCTATGTGTCTGAAACCAGCGGCCAAACTGTGACGGCCGTGACCCTGCCGGATTACATAAACACGCGCGCGGCGGCCTTTGCTGACGTCGGAAATTTCAATCTCACCGTGACGGTCGATAATCTCTTTGACGTAACCTATTTCCAGCCGCTGCAAGATGTCTATCAAGAAGTCGCGGCTCTACCGGGGCAAGGCCGCACATTCAGGGTTACGGGTAAGGTTAGCTTTTAGGGGAGCGCTTCGACGCGGTCTGATAATTTTCAAAATGACCGATGGTAGTGAGAGAGAGACTTGAACTCTCGACCTCAGGATTATGAGTCCTGCGCTCTAACCAGCTGAGCTACCTCACCATCCGTCGAATGAGCGCGCCATATAGGACAGCGGCGCTGAACTGCCAAGCTTAAATATCGGTCAAATTTCGGCTTAAATCTGAGGCGCGCCGCTTACAGCACAAATATGCTGGTGGGGTCCTCAACGCGCGCTTTCAAATCCTGCATCATTTTCGCGGCGTCATAGCCATCGATGACGCGGTGGTCACAAGACACAGAGAAATTCATCACGAGGCGCGAACGGATTTCACCGTCCTCCCGCACGAGTGTCTCGCGAATTTTATTTGGTCCAAAGATAGCGACTTCGGGGCGGTTAATCACAGGGGTTGTAACAATCCCGCCGAGCGGACCCAGCGAGGTGAGCGTGGTTGTCGCGCCCGATAAATCCTCGCCCGAGAGCTGATTATTGCGCGCGGCTTCCGCCAGCCGCGTAATCTCTGCGGCAAGCTCCCAGACCGATTTAGCTTGCGCAGTCTTCACAACAGGGACAATTAAACCGCCCTCTGTCTGGGTTGCTATGCCAAGATTGAGACCTTCAAAACGGGCGACATAACCTCTCTCATCTTCGTAGCGCGCATTAAATTGCGGCCAATCCACAAGGGTTACGGCCAGCGCCCGAATGAGAAGCGGCAAGACCGTGAGCTTGGGTTTCTCCTCGCTGCGGCGGGCATTCATACGCGCGCGCATGGCCTCTAGGGCTGTGACATCAAATTCTTCGACATAGGTGAAATGCGGAATATTGCGTTTGGACTCAGCCATGCGGGCGGCAATCACGCGGCGCAGCCCAATGACTTTTTCCCGTGTCTCTCCCGGCTCTGGTCTATTATCTTTACCCGTATCTTCATCAATATCTTGTGGCCGAGCTGTCTCCTGCGGCTGGGAGACCACAGGAGACAGCTCGGCTGCGGGCGCTGGAGGGCCACCCGCAATGAGAAAAGCGTCAAGATCAGCATGAGACACGCGCGTCTTTTCGCTGGGCACGTCCGCCAAATCGATATTCAATCGCGCCGCACGGGCGCGGACAGCTGGCGAGGCCAAAACCTTGCCGCTCGTCACGCTGCGGGAAACGGCGGGCGTTGGGGTCATTGGCGGCGGTGTCTTGTCTGGCGTTGTTTGGACTCCGGCCTCACCCTCTGTCTCTTGCGGTGCAGAATTTTCGGGTGTTTCCAGCGCGTCGGCATTGCCTGCGCCTTCAATCTCTAAGGTCACAAGCACCGCACCAACCGCGAGCATGTCCCCCGCCTCGCAGGTGAGAGATGTAATCACCCCGTCCACGGGCGAGGTAAGCTCAATCGTCGCCTTATCCGTCATCGCATCTGCAATGGGATCTTCTTCTGAGACTGTATCGCCAACCGCGACATGCCACGCCGTAATTTCAGCTTCGACAACGCCTTCCCCGATGTCGGGTAATTTATAAATATAACTCCCCATCTCTACGCCTCCATCACATCGCGCAGCGCATTACCCACCCGCTTGGGTCCTGGGAAATAGGCCCATTCCTGCGCATGGGGATAGGGCGTGTCCCATCCCGTCACGCGCTGAATAGGGGCTTCGAGCGCGTAGAAACAGCGCTCTTGGACTTGGGCGGCAAGTTCAGCCCCAAAGCCAGAGGTGCGCGTCGCCTCGTGCAAGATCACGCAGCGCCCTGTTTTATTCACCGAGGCCTCAATGGCCGCAATATCAAGCGGTAAGAGTGAGCGGAGATCGAGAATATCAGCCTCCACGCCCATATCTTCAGCAACCTTTTGCGCGACCCAAACCATCGTACCATAGGCCAGAATTGTGACATCCGCCCCGTCACTGATTTTGCGCGCTTCGCCAATTGGGACCGTGTAATGACCGCTTGGGACTTCGCCTAGCTCATGGCCGCGCCATGTCTTTGCGGGGGCATGAGGGTCTCCGTAGAACGGGCCATTGTAAAGGCGCTTAGGTTCTAAAAACAAAATGGGGTCATTATCCTCAATCGCAGAAATCAACATACCCTTCGCGTCATAGGGGTTAGACGGGATAACGGTCTTGAGGCCCGCAATATGTGTGAAGAGCGCTTCGGGCGATTGGCTATGGGTCGTGCCGCCATAAATGCCGCCGCCAACCGGCGTGCGAATAGTGATAGGCGCCGTAAAATCGCCATTAGACCGATAGCGCAATCGAGCGGCTTCGGAGGCAATTTGATCATAGGCAGGATAAATATAATCAGCGAATTGAATTTCCGCGACAGGGCGCAGGCCGTTTGCCGCCATACCAATCGCGATGCCAACAATGCCGCCCTCAGAAATCGGTGTATCGAAACAGCGGTGTAATCCGTGCGTGTCCTGCAGACCTGCGGTCGCGCGAAACACGCCGCCAAAATAGCCGACATCTTCACCAAAAACGAGCACGTCGGAATCTTGGCTCATTTTGACGTCAAGCGCGTCGCGAATAGCTTCGATCATATTCATCTGCGGCATGATCTACTCCCGCTCTTTGGCGAACATACGTTTTTGTTCATCCAGATGCGGCAGCGGACGCTCATAGACTTGCTCAAACATGGTGTAATCATTCACCTTAGTTTCGCCCGATAAATTACCCATCGCCTCGGCGGCCTTATAGGCGTCTCGGACCTCGGATTTACAGGCCTCCAGCAAAGCCGCGTGACGGGTCTCGTCCCACTCTCCGATTAAGATGAGGTGGTTTTTCAATCGCTCCAGCGGGTCGCCAAATGGCCAAACCTCTGGCTCGCTTTCAGGACGATATTTCGTCGGGTCATCCGAGGTCGAGTGCCCAGATTTACGGTAAGTGAAATGCTCTATCAGTGTCGCGCCGCCGCCGCGCCGCGCCCGTTCCGCCGCCCATTTCGTCGCCGCATAGACGGCCAGAACATCATTGCCGTCCACGCGTAAGGTAGCCAGTCCATAGCCCGTGCCGCGCGCCGCAAAGGTTTCGCCCTCGCCCGCCGCAATGCCCTGGAAAGAGCTAATCGCCCATTGATTATTGACGACATTAATAATGCAAGGCGCGCGGTAGGTTGAGGCAAAATTAAGGGCGTAATGAAAATCACCCTCGGCCGTCGCGCCCTCGCCCGTGAAGACAGAGGCAATTTCATCACTATTCTTATAAGCGCTCGCCATCGCCCAGCCAACGCCTTGAATAAGCTGCGTCCCCAGATTTCCCGAAATGGAGAAGAACCCATGCTTCTTGAAAGAATAGAGGACGGGAATGGATTTGCCGTCCAGCGGATCGCCCGAGTTAGAGAGACATTGGCACATCATCTCTTTCATACTCGCCCCGCGGTTAATCAATATGCCTTGCTGGCGGTACGTTGGGAAAATCATATCCGTGTCATTGAGCGCCAATGCATGCCCAATAGAAACGGCTTCTTCTCCAGTCGACTTCATATAAAAGCTCATCTTGCCCTGGCGCTGCATGGTGAACATGCGCTCATCCATCGCGCGGGTTAGGGCGATATCGCGAAGCGCGCCCCGCAGGACTTCCGCAGAAATGTCAGGCACCCAATCACCTTGTGTCTCCCCGTTAAAGCGCAATACGCGAATGAGAGAGGTCGCATGGGCCCGCGTCTCATCTGCATCACAAAGCGGGTCTGGGCGGGACGGAGAATGGGCGGCCGGAACCGATATATAGGAATAATCTGGCGTGTCCCCCGGACGAAAGGGCGGTTCTGGCACGTAGAGGCGTGAGCTATTTGATCCAGATTTTTTCGTCATATCTCTCTCAACGTTTCGGCCAGCCTATTACGGGACGGTGTAATTTTGAAACCAATATACGCTAATTTCTGCCCGTATATCACCTAAATAGCAAATCATCATTGACCCATAAACCATAAATGATAGGAGGATATTCTAATATATAGGATATATACGGCAAAAACCGCCGTAAAATCGGAGTTTTCGACATGGTGGGTAAAGCACAAGAAAAGCTCGACAACATCGACGCAAAAATTCTCCATTTAATACAATCTGATGCGGGCCTGTCCGTTTCAGATATTTCAGAGGAAGTCGGATTATCCTCCTCGCCTTGTTGGCGGCGGATTAAGCGCATGGAAGAAATGGGCATAATAAAAGCCCGCGTGACCCTGCTTGACCGAAAGACGCTGGGTCTGGATTTCGAAGTCTTTGTGGCGGTCAAACTCGCGCTGCCCAATCGGACAAATATGGAAAAATTCGAACAAGCCGTGGCGCGCATGCCCGAAGTTGTTCAATGCGCCGTTGTCACAGGGGCCGTGGATTTCATGCTCAGGATTGTGACAACCGATATGCATGCTTATGAAGCTTTTCTGCGCGAAGTCCTGCTCTCTATTGATCTTGTCAGCGATGTGCAAAGCCGCATTGTTATGCGTCAGAGCAAAGACACAACAGCCGTTCCGCTTAATCTGATTAGCAATGCCGTACCGCGCTATTAAGTAATAAAATTGCGTAATCTCTCACGCTCAGCGGGGGCCAGATTTAACTTTATCCCAAATTCGGACCGCAGCACCTCCAACGTAGGCGCGAGGCCCTTTATCATGTGTGTCTTTGTTTGCGCGCCGCGATGGGTAAGCGCACCGCCGTAAAAACTATTGCGGCCCGCTTTGGTAAACAGCCCCACGCCGAGGCCTAAGCGAAAATGGGACTGCGGATGGTTTTCGGTCCAATGATTACCCGACAGAATATCAGCTCTATGGGCGGGCTGCGTTTCGACCGTATATTGATCACACCAAACGCCGTCTTGAAGGCGGCTGATGCGATAGCCAAATTCTGTATCTGCCTGAATACGGATACGCCCATCGCCATCATCGAGCTCATAGCCATCTTCAATTTTCAGCGGCACGCGCGCCGCGCGCCCGCCAAAGCCAACATCAGATATCCAGTCCTGCCCGTCCATATTCACGCGGTAAACCAAATGGGTGCGCGGCGGCGTCTCTATCGGGTCTCGCAGCCACACCCGTGCGAGCATAGGGACTGGCGCAAATCCCGCTTCCGCGAGCAAAGCCGCATAGAGCGTATTTAATTCAAAGCAATATCCACCGCGCCGCCCGCCCACAATTTTCTCGAACAATGCGTCAGGCCTCAGCTCCAGGGGCCGCCGCAGTAACACATCTAAATTCTCAAAGGGCACATGGCGCATATGATGGTCTTGCAAAAGATGCAGACCGTCCAGGGTTGGCGGCGGCAAGGCGTCGAGGCCAATGCGGGAAAGATAGTCAGAGATATGCATATCTTGTCCCTATGCGCCGTCCGCCCCTGCCACAAGGCAAGATGCCGTCCTATTTAAATGCTGAGATCCATCAAATTATAATCTTTGAGACCCGCTTGCGCCGCCGCGCTCCATTTAAATTCATCCTGCCGATGGGCAAAAGGTTCATAGTGATAGGGCGTTTCTTCGGGGAAACGCTGGCGTCTGGCATCAATCGCCAGACCAATCAACCGAGACCGTTTATCGATGAAAGCCTCGTCCATAATTGTAGCTTCGGCGTGCATGCCTGCGCCGCAGACATTCAAGACAGAGCTACGTTTGTGAAATCCAAAATTCACAGACAGGCGCGGCTCAAAGCCTGTATTGGCGAAAGAGCCATGAATGATTTGGCGGCTATTAATGACCACATCGCCCGGGTTGCAAATAAGCGGTACGGCGTCAGGCAGACGTTCCGTACCTGCGGCTTCCACCATCTCGGCAATATTCGCGCGGCCTATTTTATGACTGCCGGGAATGACCCACACACCATTGACGGCGGTGCTGCCATAGACCTGCCCCATGAAATTAAAGCCGTGAATATCTTTATCAAAGTCGGGACTATCCCAATGCGTATCACCGTCCTGATGCCAAGACACCGCCGCGCCTAGCCCGGCATCTTTTATAAAAAGCCCTTCAGTGAAAGGGACGAAATCGGGGCCGTTAATCGCTTCCGCCATTTTCAACAAACCAGGATGCGCATAGGTGCGCAAACACGCAGGCGAAAATTGTAAGGACCCCGCGAGATAAACCGGCACAGCGGGCGGCGCGGTTTCGGGGGCTTCGGGTTCAAATAATTTAACTTGATGACGCCCATTGAAAATGTCTGTCCCGCCCAGCGGATCAGATAAAGGCCGCGCCCATTGCAAAGTCGGCGCTTTATTATCTGCGCCTAAAGCGGGCCGTCCCTGGCCATCTGTGGCTGCCCCCATATGCGCGGGGAAGTTCTCTCGCATTTTTTTGATATCAGCTTCGATATCCTTTAATTCGTCTTGGGATAAAACGTCCTCAAAAATATAGAAACCATATTCGGCATAGGCGTCCAGAATTTCTGCATCGATATTTCCGTCTGCGTCAAATTTCAAAGGCCCCCGATTAGGCAGCGCAAGAGCTTTGGCTTGGCCCTCTATGAGATAGGCTTTGACGGCCTCCGCTTCCTCGCCGTAATGGGCGGCGCAGGCCTCGATTGAGCGGCTGATATCTTGATACATATTATCCTCCCTTAATCCTTTATGGATCCACCCTAAGAGAGAAAGCTTTTCCTGCGCAAGATATTTTCATCTTTACGAGACTCAGCTGCGCGCAGCTCACCCCAATAAAAAAGCCCGCCTCTTGAGAGACGGGCTTCTTAATAATCCTATGCGCCGTGAGTTTAGCGCAGACGCTTACGGCTTGTGGGCTGCGGGCCGAAGGCTTTTGTATTTGAGCTGGCCCCGCGGCGGCGAGACGGCTGATAAGCCACGCGGCTATGAGCCAGGCAATACGGCTCTTCTGGGTCTGTCTTGCGGCCACAGAAGCGGAAATTATCTGCGCCCGGATCGCCAATCGGCCATTTACACATATGTTCCGTAATCGTCAGAATAGTTGCGAACTCGCCATTTGACATAGGCTTCGCCTCGAGCGGCGGCGGCGGCGGGGCAGCGACTTGTGCAACAACGCGCGGCGTGCGCGGCGCAGAGGGCGCGCGGACGGGCTTAGGCTTAGGTTTGGGCGAACTACTCGACCGCGAGGCCGCAGAGGCCGCCGTTTTTCGGGCTGCCGCTTTACGCGCAGGCGAGGAAGGTTTGGCACGGCCAGACAGACCCAAGCGATGCACTTTACCAATCACAGCATTACGCGTCACGCCGCCGAGCTGTTTCGCGATTTGAGACGCGGACAGACCGTCAGCCCAAAGTTTTGTTAGTGTCGCGACGCGATCTTCAGTCCAAGCCATGGGCGTGCCTCATTCCTTCTGTGCAAGCGGCCGTCTCGCGGCCTAACTTATCGTAATTTCTTGTCTCGAGGAGATATCCTCATCCATACTATATATCGTAATGCGCGGAGCTTATCCCACAAGATGCGGTATGGGGTTCTCCACAGCTAATGGCGGCAGATGATTCGATTTGCTGTGGAGAACTTTTTCGCAACCCCGCATTTTTATCTGCAGAAACTTATCGCGCAGCTTGGGGCAGCTTGGGGTAGATTGCCTCGTCCCCGACGGCCATACTTCTCGATACCCTCACTCGCATGGCCACCCTTGCCGAATGCGCAAAGAGAGAATATGCCCCAACCATGTCCTCTGACCCCACATTAAACCTAGCCGCCAACACGCCCAAAGCCCGCCAATATGGCGTGCTGAATTGGATGGGGTTGCGCACGCTCTATATTAAAGAGGTCAAACGTTTCTGGAAAGTTGCGCCGCAAACGGTTTTGGCGCCTATCATTTCAAACCTCCTCTTTATGACGGTTTTTGTTCTCGCCTTTGCGCAAACGCGCGGGATTGGAGAAGGCTCCGCGACAGATGAGTTTATTGTCTTTCTGGCGCCGGGTCTCGTCATGTTGGGGATATTAGGCAATGCCTCTGCCAATTCCTCTTCTTCCATTATGACGGGGAAGATGATGGGCTCTATCAATGATGTGCTGATGACGCCGCTCTCTTATATCGAGCTCGCGCTGGGCTATATTGGCGGGGCTGCAACGCGGGGCGTATTGGTGGCATTTTCCACCGCTATCGCCATTTCGATTTTCTTCACGCCGCTCATTCCCGTTAAGCTCTGGGCTGTGCTTTATTTCGGACTCTCAGCGGCGATCATGCTGGGTATGGTCGGGATTTTATCGGGCGTCTGGGCCGAGAAATTTGACCAACTCGCGGTGGTCAATCAATTCATCATCCTACCGCTCTCTTATTTATCAGGGACATTTTATCACATAGATATTTTGCCGCCGCTCTTTCAAAAAATCAGCCTGTGCAATCCGCTGTTCTATCTCATTGACGGCTTCCGTTATGGGTTCCTTGGGGAAAGTGACGGCAATGTCATGACGGGGGTCGTGTTAACGGCCATCATCAACCTCCTCCTTTTTGTCATCGTTCTAATGGTGTTGAAAAAGGGCTGGCGGATTAAGAGTTAGGGAATTAACCTCTGCGCCCCTCGCGTCATCACAAGACTCAACTCTCTTTTCCCGTCACCCTAGGGCACCGACCCTAGGGTCCATAGTTATTATTGAGGGATAGACCCTCGGTTAGTCGTTTCAGTTGAAACGACATAGGGGGCCGAGGGTGACGGGGTAGATCTGCATCCTCAATTCAAACCTGAAGACACAGCAACGAAACTATTTTTTTTCAATCACTTAAAGAATTTTCAAAAAACTCGTTCCTCACTTTGCATTTTACCTATCATATTAAACTTGTTCTTTCGGACATGGGACAGGTGAGACGTCACTTACCGGTATCGAAAGACGGTGGGTCTGAGCGGCTGAGGGTGACGCCTCAGTGTGTGCCGGGACTTTTGTGGCGAGAGGCGACCGCTGGTTCTTAACCGGGGCTGTTAGGACCGTCGAAAGATGGGGTTTGCGGGGCGTGGTAGGAAACACGGCGCGCAAATACGAGACGAACATTTCACCAATGTTTGGCTTGTCATGGCATGTCTGACCGGAAGGGCCAACTGCGGGACCCCCGCCCGTCACAACAAAAACCATCGCTGCGCGGCGTCTGCTTCGTAAACATACTAAACTATATTCGGCAGCCATCGAGGTTGCCGCCGCGCAGGCTGTCCTAACTTTAGGGAATCAACGATTGGGCTAGCCTTTATGTTGAAAGTATAATTTCAACCGAGGCAGCCAACCTTTCCGCTTGCCTAGAGGAAATACCGTCATATGTTGCGGTCCTTAACTGTCTTGTTGATGCTTCGCGCAGACAAGGCAATCCATCCACTTGCCAAGGATTTTAAAATGGCCAAGGGAAACCACCTTTTCGATTGTTACAACCCGCCTGCAATAACCTTTGAGCGCGGCGAAGGCGCTTATCTTTATACGGATACAGGTGAAAAATATTTAGATTTTATCGCCGGCATTGCCGTCAATGCGCTAGGTCATGCACCCAAAGACATTGGCGATGCCATCAAAGATCAGCTGGATAAGGTCTGGCATCTCTCCAACCTGTTCCGCGTACCGGGCCAAGAAACATTAGCCGCGAAATATTGCGACGCGCTGTCATGGGCGGATAAGGTTTTCTTCCAAAATTCTGGCACAGAGTCGCTAGAGCTCGCGATGAAATGCGCGCGGCGCTATCACTTCGGCGAAGGCAATCCAGAGCGCTATGAAATCATCGCCTTTAAAGGCGCATTTCATGGCCGTACATTTGCCGCCGTCAATGCGGCGGGCAATCCGAAATATCTGGAAGGCTTCGGCCCGGCCCTGCCCGGTTTCACCCATTTGGAATTTGGCGATCATGAGGCGCTCAAAGCGGCACTCTCTGATAAGACGGCGGCTATCCTCGTCGAGCCTGTGCAAGGCGAAGGCGGCGTGCGCGCCCTGCCCGCAGTATGCCTACGCGGCCTACGCCAGATGTGTGATGAGCACGGTATTCTCCTTATCTATGATGAAGTGCAATGCGGTGCATCGCGGACGGGTCAGCTGTTTGCCCATCAATGGGTAGAAGGCGGCGAGCCAGACATTATGGCTGTGGCCAAGGGCGTCGGCGGCGGCTTCCCACTCGGCGCGGTGATTACGACGGCGGATGCGGCCAAACATATGGTGCCCGGCACACATGGTACGACCTACGGCGGCAACCCTGTGGCCATGGCGGCGGGCAATGCCGTGTTTGACAAAATTGCGGACCCAGAGTTTCTGCAACATGTTCGCGATATTTCAAATGCCTTCCGTCAATCTCTAGAGGGCCTCAAGGATGAGTTCCCTGATATGATTTTAGAGGTACGCGGTAAGGGATTATTGCTCGGGCTGAAACTCGCCGATCACGTCAATAACCGTGAGCTTCGTATGGCGGTTCAGGCGCGCAAGCTCCTCGTTGGGACCGCGGGCGATAATGTCCTGCGCATGGCGCCGCCGCTGATCATTGGCGAAACAGAAGCCCGTGAAGCGCTAGAGATTTTGCGGGGCGGTTTGCAGGATATGAAAGAGAGCTAATCCAGCATATCGGCGACGACCTCGCCTTGCCATAAAATTTCAGATGGGCCGGCCAGCTCGGCCCATTTCATCCGCAAGCGCCCGAAATGTTCCGTCGGGACGACGGCCTGCGACGCAAGCATAACCGATTGAGAAGGCCATTGGGCGTAAGCATAAAAACAGCCATCTTCACCGTAATGCAGACGCGAGCCGAGCGCGCCGCAGCTCTCTTTGAAAAACTGCGTTATCCCTCCCCAAACCTCGATGAATTGGCGGCGGGTTTCGGAATTATTCGAGAGCAAAGTGAATTTATAGGAGACGCAATACATTTAAATCCTACCGATTATTTCAAGCAGACTTTATTATCGAAATCATATTCATGCCCCGCATCGAGGCATTTATCGACTTTCCCATTAGAGACAAAATGCTGGAAACTCGCCCCGGCAATCAGGACAATCATGAGGACCAAATAGAGGAGATATTTTTCTTTCTTGGCGCGGCTCATCCTTGCTCCATTTGAGCAAGGCGGGCGGCTTGGTCTTCGGCAATGAGAGCATCGACAACATCGGAGAGCGCATCACCCGCAACGATTTTATCCAGATTATATAGTGTCAAATTTATGCGGTGATCCGTCACGCGCCCTTGCGGATAATTATAGGTGCGGATGCGTTCAGAGCGGTCGCCAGAGCCAACTTGACCTGCCCGTTCTTCGGCGCGTTCGCTGTCGATACGCTGCTTCTCCATGTCGTAAAGTTTCATCTTGAGCAAACGTTCCGCATTCGCGCGGTTCATATGTTGGGACTTGGCATCGCAAACCACAACAACGCCAGTCGGCACATGGGTCATACGCACAGCGGAGTCGGTTTTATTGACGTGCTGCCCGCCCGCGCCAGAGGCCCGCATCGTATCAACGCGCACATCACTCATGGAGAAACCAATATCAATATCTTCAGGTTCAGGCAGAACCGCAACCGTCGCGGCAGAGGTATGAATACGGCCTTGCGTTTCCGTGACAGGCACGCGCTGTACGCGGTGAACACCCGATTCAAATTTCATCATGCCGTAAGCGCCCGCGCCAGACACGGAGGCCACAATTTCCTTATAGCCGCCCATATCTGCCTCGGAATCGGTTTCAATCTCAACCTTCCAGCCCTGCAAGGACGCATAGCGAGAATACATGGCGAATAGATCACCCGCAAAGATCGCGGCTTCATCTCCGCCAGTACCGGCTCGGATTTCCAGCACGATGGAGGCGTTATCATCTTTGTCTTTTGGCAGCAGAAGCAAGGACACTTCCTTCTCCAGCGCAGGCAAGCTCTCCTTAAGCGCCTGCATTTCTTCCTTCGCCATTGGCCCCATTTCAGGATCCTCCAACATGGCTTCGAGGTCGGCCATTTCTGCACGGACATCCATGAGCTTCTTCACGCCCTCGGCGACGGGGCGCAGCTCGGCGTAATCTTTGCCAAGCTGTACAATCTCATCCGTATCGCTCGTCGCGCTCATCCGCGCTGTGATTTGATCGAAGCGGTCAACGACTTGGGAGAGTTTACTATCAGGAATATGCATAAGCGGGGACTTAGGTCAGTCCAGCGAAAGGGTCAAACCCGCAAATACCGTTCTTGGGCGGCCCGGGAAAAAACGTTCATTCCCAAAGGCGAAATCAGCGCGGTCCGCATAGCGCGTGTCAAACAGATTATCGACCCGCACAGAGAGCTGCAAATTATCGGTTACATCCATCTGCCCACCCAGCGTGAAAATATCGTGCCCTGGATATTCATTCGTATTTCCGGGGTTGGTGAAATATTCCCCCACATGGGTCCAACGTAAGTAACCGCCGATGCGCGAGCTGTCATATCGCAGCGCGAGATTGCCCAGCGTATCTGGCGCGGTATCCACGCGGTCGCCCTCGGTGATATTATTGGCTGCACTGCCGACATCTTCGGAGAAATTATATGTGTGCCGCGCGAGCGTCCCCGCGCCGGTTACAGAAAATCCCGCACCCAGCGGAACATCAAAACTCGCCTCCACGCCTTCATGGCGTGTCTTGCCATTGACGACATCAAACCCATTTGCGTTTCGAAAAAAGAAATTATCTTTCCACTGGGAAAAAGCCGTCACTTCAAATGTCGCGCGATTGAAGGCCTCACCTCTCAGTCCCGCCTCGAGACTATCCAGTGTTTCGACATCCGCCTGCCCCGGCACTTGGTTTTGCTGCGCGGAGTAGAGATCTATCGTTTGCGGCGCACGCGAACCCCGCGCAGCCCGGGCGAAAAATGTGACCGCGTCAAAATCATAAGTTAGGCCAATTTTAGGCGTCAAAGTAAAGAAGTCATCCGTGCGGTCAGCGGCGCGAATAAAGCGGCCACTCGACCCGGTATCGGCCTGATTGTCATAGTCATAAGAGGTATATTCCGCTCGGGCGCCAAGGTGAATAGTCGCTTTGTCACTTAGTTGAAAATCCTTTGTCGCAAATCCTGCTATGACGATGGCGCCGACTTCATAGTCGAAATGCAGACCTTGAACGAAACTAAACGCATTGGGATTTTCTTGAAACTCAAATTGAAACCCGGAGGTATATTCCGCGTCAACACCAGCACTCCAACCCTCGCCATAAAGGCCAGATTTAAATCCAAAAGACGTGTGACCATTTTTATCCAGAGCCTGACCCGGCACGAAATGGCGCAAGAAACGTTGCTGCGTACGGCGCGCATAGGGTTGTAAAATGAGCGTCCCCAAATCCGTATTGCGCTGGGCTTTTACCTGAATACGCAAAGCTTGCGTGTCGCGAAAAGCTTCAGGGAAAGCATTGGTCTCAATCAGCTCTCGGTCAAGATAAGCGTCATCGCCTTGCAGAAATCCCGCTGTTTCTTGATTGAGGTTATTGAGTGCGAGTAAACTTTGAATATCCCACGCGCCAAGTTTGGCGGCATGCTGTATCGCGAGCTTTTGTTGATCAAACCCGCTATTATCACGAAAGCCGTCATCATGAGCCAGGTCGGCAGACACACGCAAATTATCGCCTACATCGACAGCAAGGGTCAAATTAGCGAAACCGCGAGAGCTGCCTTGGACGGAAATATAATCCGCACCCTCCCTTGGTGCGTCCAAGACAACGTTAATCAGGCCATGCACTGCATTGGAGCCATAATCGGCTGGGCCCGGACCTTTGAAGACTTCGAGACGGCGGGCAATTTCCGTAGGGGCTTCGAGCAGGCCGTTCACATTGGCAAAACCTGCCGCGCGAAGTGGCACACCATCCAAGGTGTAGAGAAAGCTCCCAGCGCCCGCCCCGCCTGTCAAAACAGGAGAGCGAATAGCGGTCAGATGTTCTTGCCCCGACCCGCGGTGAATGTTCACGCCCGCGACCGTATTTAAAATTTCCGCCGGATGGGCGAGCGTCAATCCTTCAGGCGCAATCGGGAGAGTGACGTCAATTACCTCGGGTTGATTTACGGTTTCGACCTGCACGCCCTTGGCGACAACAACATCTCCAACCTGGTTAAAATGAGGCGAAATGACAACCTCACCTCCGCCTTGGTCTTGCGCAACGGCAGCCAAGCCAGACGAAAGAAAAACTACTCCTGCTAATAGTACACGTCTCATAGGAAATTTCACGCCTTTGAAGGTTTGATGTTCGTATCAGTCTAGGTTTTGTCTAGCGGAGATACATCAGAAGTTATCTCGTCTGGCAACGGATTGGAACGAATGATGTGGAGATCACGTTGCGGGAACGGAATAGAAATATTTGCCGCTTCTAGCGCTTTATTGACCTCTGTATGTACGGTGTGCCTCATCGGGACACGATCATCGAATGAGTTCAGAAATAGGCGAATTTCAAAATTAAGAGAGCTATCACCAAAGCCCATAAAGAGTACATTCGGTGGCGGTGAAGATAAAACCTTTGGCAAATCTTTAACAGCATCAAGAATAATTCCCCGCGCAACATCTGTATCCGACCCATAGGCAATCCCCACTGGAACGATAAGGCGTGTAATCGAAGATGATAATGTCCAGTTCGTGACACGTTCAGAGATCAAGGCTTCATTTGGAATCAAAATCTCTCGGTTGTCTAAATCTTTAAGCGTAGTGGCGCGAATTTTGATGCGACTAACCGTTCCCGATTGTTCCCCGATGGTCACATAATCGCCAATTCGAATGGGCCGCTCAAATAAAATTATCAAACCTGAAATAAAATTGGCAATAATTTTCTGAAGACCAAAACCAATGCCAACGGATAAACCTGTCGCAATCCATTTTAATTGCGACCATTGTAATCCCAATTGCTCAAATCCAAATAAAACGCCAGCGGCAATAATGATGTAGCCCAAAACTGTGGTGACAGCATAGCGGGTTCCCGCATCGACGCCCATTCGATTAAGGACAAATATCTCCAAAAACCCGGGTAAATTTCGCGCTGCAATAAATGTTAGAGCGAGAATTACCAAAGATCGCACCAAATCCCAGAGCGAAATGACTCGATCAATTGGGTCCCCATCCAGATTTCGTGCAGCCCCCTCAATCGTCCAAACTTCAAATCCATCAAAAATCGACAGAGCGGGTAGCAGCGGAGACCAAATCATCCAGATTAAGACCGCAAAAAGCAAAAGCACAATCGTTTTGACCAGCTTCGATGTTTGCTGCGTCAAGTTCGTTACATCAATTTCATCTGTATCAACCGGCGGCGGTGGAGGAACCTCCTCCCCCCGTTCTTCCGCAGCCTCTTTTTGACGCCGCGCTTTTAATTCTGCATCACGGCGTTCTAGGGCCTGACGATATTTTAGCTGGCGCTGCGCAACCAAAATAGCCCGGCGGATTGCCCCATGCACAACATAGGTAACTAAGACGACGGGCGCTGTGATAAACATTCTGAAGTTTAACTCATTGGCGCTTTCATAATAACCGGTCAAAGTTAGGCCAATCATGATGAGCGGAAGGCCAACCGTAAAGAGAACAATCAGTGCACGGAACCGAACGAATAGTGATTCTGCCTTATCCGCTAAGTATAGTCTTGAGCCCTTAACCCCGAGAATGCGAATAGCGAAAACAATCAATGAGATATTCATCAGTATAAATGTGAAAACGGAAAAACCATCGGCGATATCCGGCTCTTGCATCCCATATGTAATTGCTAGGATAAACGACAAGGTCCCCATAACTGGAACGAACCATCGCAGATTAACGCCAATCGCCTGGCGTAATGCCTCAGGAATATCGAAATGGGCGTCGAACAGTCCATTCTTTTTATCCCATCTTATCCAAGAGCCGCAAAATATTGTAAACCCGCTCAAATATATGAAGCCATGAGCTAGACCTCGTATCAATTGATCTGGCCGTTCTGACCACACAAATAACAGTCCAATCAGAAGGAAACTCAGAGCCAAAGGCAAGGCATAAAAAATACCGGCACCAATTGCAAAAGGTGTATGCCAAGCCGAATCTTTTTGCACGCGGCCCACAAGCTGTGAACGCCGATTTGCTTCACTCCAAACACCGCCGCGCATGCGAATAGTGAGAGAAATTAAAATCAAAAATCCAATAACAACAAAAACATAAGACCTGGCCATTCGCAATAATTCGCTAATCGCCAAGTTGAAATTCCGTGGCGCAATTAATTTCAGAGCCCCTGCACCCACCTTCGAAGGGAAAAAGGAATTTAATGACGGAATAGACCTCACCCATAGTAAATTCTCATCCAAGAGTGTTTTTAAGCTTTCTGTCTGTTCCAAATATGAACGCTGCGCTGTCCGCAATTCCGATACATTTGTTACCCGCGTATTCGACACAGTCGAAATCTGACGCAGTAAGTCTCGGCGCGTTTCAATAATTGAAGATAAAGTCGCCCTATCCGTTTCTGATAAATCTGAAAAAGGCGGTAAATCTTGCTGGGCATTTTTAATAAATTCACTCAAATCGCTTTCGCTTAACGGCAAATCCCGCAAATCTTCTTGTGCGATAATTCGTTCCCTATAGGCTTGAGAGAGACGTGATTGCGTTTTCCGTATTTCGGCGCGTATGGCGGCCGGAGACTCGAGCTGATTTCCTAGCCGGCGCAAAGTTTCTCCCGCTTCTCGATCGAGCCGACCTTGTTCTACCAACTTGCTAGCGGCCCCCAGATCATTTTCCACATCAACCAAACGCCCTCTGATAGATGCGGTCATTTGAGAAACGCGTGGACCTTCTGCCGCAATTTTAATCATCTTATTGGCAAGTTCTAGGTTCGCCGAAGCATATTTCGCGATTACAGGGTGACTTATATCAGAACGCTCAACCAGCGCCGCAATCCTGTTACGCAAATCGCGAGCCTCATTCACCCGCGTCTCACCCGTCTTCGCGCCAATATTTGCTACGTCTCGCCTTAAAATTTGAGCTTGGACATTTGCGATTGCCCGACGGCTTGTGACTAGGTTTTGCCGGATAGCGAGCGTAGAAATTTCCCGCTCTAGAGATTGGACCTGATTACGGCGATACCAAATTCGGGCTTGGGTCTCTGCTCGGCGGGCCTCGGAAACTGCCTCTAATTCACCATCACCAAAAGCGTTGAGCCTTAACTGCAACTCGCTCAAGGCGGCCCGAGCCTCCGATAATTCTTCGGGGGCAGAAACTTGGCGCAAGCTCAGCGTATCGAGGGTCTCTTGTAAAGCCTGCAACCGCGCTTCAGTTGCTGCAAGATCTGACTCCTTTTCTCGAAGCTCTCTTTCAAGGCTGAACAAAGCGCTATCACCAATCATTTCCGGCAGGGGTTCAATCTCGGCGCTTAAGCTTTTTTGTAGCGCCTTTAACTCAGCATCAAGCTGGACTTGGAGTTCGGCCGCATTCTCGACTTCGGCTGCAAATTGCGCGCGCCTTTCAGATTGCCGCGTTGCTTCAGCGAGCCGGTCTCCTGCTATATTTAAAGCGGTTTGAATTTGAGATTTTTGTTCATCTGAAAGATCAGGATTGGCGTTTACAATTTCCATCCGCGTTTCGAGCGTTTGGGCCGTAAAGTTTGGAGTCCCTAGGCCTTTAGCCTCTTGCGCATTAACGGGTGCCGCCAAGATAAAAACCAACAGAGCAAGACTGAAAAGCTGAATAAAAGAGAAAACGTGACTAAATACGCGCATACCTGCGTTGAACGCCAAACCCGCTCAAAAGTAAACCCAGCCCGAGTCAAAATCGACGCTCTTGACAGTCAGGAACAGATAAACCTTAGCTTACCCGTTCCTGTCTACTCATTCAAAGAAACCTATTCGCCATCTTTCAGTTTCTTCATCAAATAAACATGCTGCAGAGCCAGGCGATTTGCCGTCTCTTTCAAATTTGCCGCGGCGGAGTGACCTCCATCGATATTTTCATAATAGAAGAAATCATGCCCTTGATCTTCCATGCGCTTGGCAAATTTTCGAGCATGGCCAGGATGCACGCGATCATCCTTTGTTGAGGTAATCAGGAAAACTTCAGGATAATCGCCTTGCGGGTCCAAATTATGATAAGGCGAGATAGAGCGAAGAAATTTGCCCTCCACCTCATCTTCGGGGTTACCATATTCCCCCATCCATGACGCCCCCGCGAGGAGGGTATGAAAACGCTGCATATCCAAAAGCGGAACGGCAATAATGGCCGCATTAAATAAGTCAGGTCGCTGGGTTGTCATAACGCCCGTCAACAAGCCGCCATTAGACCCACCTTCAATACCGAGATGGGCGGGAGAGGTGATATTTTTGGCGATTAAATCTTCAGCTACGGAAATGAAGTCATCATAAATCCGTTGGCGCTGGGTTTTCAAACCCGCTTGATGCCATTTCGGGCCGTACTCACCGCCGCCGCGAATATTGGCGAGGACATAAACGCCGCCCTTTTCAAGCCAAAGCTTTCCGCGCGTCGCCGAATAAGAGGGGTTCAAAGAAATCTCAAAACCGCCATAGCCATAGAGCAATGTTGGATTCGTCCCGTCCATTTTCGTCGATTTTGCTCGCACCACAAAATAAGGCACTTTTGTCCCGTCAGCAGAGGTCGAGAAAAACTGCTCGCTCACCATATTTGACGCATCAAACCAATCTGGAAGCGACTTGGCTTTTGCCTTTTTACCTGTTTGCGAATTATAGGTCCAGAGCGTATCTGGCGTTAAAAAGGATTCTGAACTGACAAACGCAATATCTTCTTTATCATTCGTCGCCCCAATTGAGACGGTCCCATTTGCTGGGAAGTCCAATTTTTCAGAAGTCCATTTTTTTCCATCCCATTCGAAAGCATAAGCTGCGCTTTTAACATCGCGGGAAATAGACAATAGAACTTTAGACTTGGTGACGCCATAACCATTCATCGAAGATTTTTCATCGGGGCTGTAAACGAGATGAACGTCTTCGATATCTCCGTCAGCGTCAAAATCTTCAAAAGCGAAACTGATAAGGTCTCCCGATTTAAAACCGCGCCAATCTTCATTCAAAGATAACAGAACCTGCCCTTTAAATTCAGCGCCTAAGTTAGATTTTTGAGGAATTGGAAATTTCCGCATCTCTCCAACGCTGCCATCAGCTTTGCGCGGGAAATGAAAAATTTCAGAATTATAAAAATCGAGAGACCGAGACGCAACGACTTCGCGGCGCCCGTCAGATAAATCAAATGTGCCGCCCCAATAGCCAACATCTGTTTGCTCGCCCTTCCCTAGAATCACAGCATCTTTGAGCGCTTGCCCGCGCGTCCAAAGACGTGCCTGACTTGGGTACCCTGAATCCGTCATGGTTCCTTCGCCAAAGTCGACCCCAAGGACGACTGTATTTTCGTCAACCCAGCTTATCGCACCTTTGGATTCTTCCGTGACGAAACCATCTTCTACGAATGTTTTTGTGCGCGTGTTAAACTCGCGCCGGACAACAGCGTCTTTACCGCCATCAGAGAGATTGACGATGCACATTTCATAGTCAGGGGCGAGGCATGTGTTCCCTTTATAGACCCAGTTTTTTCCTTCATCTTTACTGAGCTTATCGAAATCCAGAACTATCTCCCATTTGGTCTCATCCGATAAATAGGAGTCGAGTGTGGATTTGCGCCAAATGCCTCTAACGTGGGTTTCATCTTGCCAGAAGTTATGCACCTCTCCATTTCGGTAAGACACATAGGGAATTTTATCTTTAGACTGTAAAATGGTCAGCGCGTCTTGATAGAAGCCAGCGTAACGACTATCCGCCTTTAACTCATCCAAAGTCCGCTTGTTCCACGCTTTTACCTCACTCAAAGCCTGCTCACCCAAAACCTCTTCAAGGTAGAGATGGTCCGCATCTGTTTGACCAGCCATGTCATATGAAATCATCTTAGAGGGTCTCTTTTCCATTGTTTGATTTTCCGCGGCCTGCGAAGTGGCTTCCGTGGAGGTTTCGCCTTGATTACCAGTGCACGCCAGAAGTAGCGCCACTACGCCAGACAGAAGTGTGGTCTTTGAAAATATATTCAATCTCATATATGTTTCTCCATCTTGCCCCAGATATAGGGTAAACCCGAAGTTTTGTATCGAGGCAAGACAGCAAGCGCAAATCGACAAGAGGATAAGTCTTGGCAGCTGAGTTTAGATTCGGCACTAGAGCCTTTATGCTTACGCGCCGAAACACATTGAAAGGCCTAGCTGCGAGCCCATTCTTTGGAACTGCAAGCACATTCGCCGGATGCCACAATAGCCCATCGTCACGCGGTGGGACAGCCTGGCGATATTGCCTATTCGAAAATGGTCAATTTTTCGGGGAGCGCGGAAACGGCGGCTGGGATGGCCAGCCGTTTACATTGGACACCCCCTTTCGCGTTGCCTCCGTCACGAAAATGGCCGTTGCAGAACTCGGCCGCCGATTACATGCGCGCGGAGACCTAGATCTTGATAGTGATGTAGGCGATCTTCTCGGCGTGCCGTTGCGCCACCCCGACCACGCCTCCGAGCGGATTACAATTCGCCATCTACTTTCCCATCGCGGTGGAATTCGAGACCCAGAGGTCTATTGGGCACCGCATCCAGAGAATATTCGATCTTTATTGATACAAAATATTTGGGAACCAGGCGGCAAACCCGGCATCAGTTTTCGCTATAGCAATTTGGCTTATGGTCTCGCGGCAACCGCTATCGAAGCAGCTTTGAATCAACGGTTTGATTACATATTTTCCCAACATATTGCGACGCCTCTGGAGCTTGATATCGGTTTAAATTGGTCGGGGGTAAGCCCTTTGAAGCGAGCCCAGGGGCTGCCAGGTGTCCGCAAGGGAGTAATTCAGGTTGATGACGCAAAAGTTTTGAAGGCCTCGAAACCCGCAATCTTGATGCATGAAGGCGCCACCTTAGACTCTTACACACCAGGTCAAAATGGCACCTTATTTTCGCCGCAAGGCGGCTTACGCGCCTCACTTTCCGACATCGTAAAATTAACGGACGCTATTATCAGAAAACAGCCGCAGCTTTGGGAACCTAGCTGGGTTTGGGACGGCACAATCAAACCTGATGGCCCATCAGAAAATGCGCATTTCATTGCCTTTGGCGAGGGTCTATATATTTACCCCCAGGGACCGCTCGGCGGCGATACTGTACCTTGGGTTGGTCATCATGGCACGGCCTATGGTATTAATTGCGGGACATGGTTTCGAGCAGATAGCAACCGCCCAGGAATTTTCGCCCACGCGGCATTGATAGACAGGTCAGGTCTTTCGGGAATGACAGGGTTTAAACCAAATAACTCTAGAGGCGCCTATCGAGCATTCCTATATGGTCAGGACTCCCTCAGACTTTTATCCAAGGCGAAATAAGTGATGAGGTTTTTAATCATGAATGGCGCGGGTAACCGCTTTGGCGTTTTCGATGCGCAGAATGCCCCGGGCTTTACGCTGTCCGATGCGCAGACTATTGAGATCGCAAAGCCTGGCGGCAAGGTCATGGGCGAAAAAGGCGCGGATCAGATTGTCATCTTACGCAAACCAAAATCGCCAGACGCGGACATCTTCATGGAAATCCGAAATCAAAAAGGGTTTGAGGTCGACGCCTGCGGCAATGCAACACGCACAACCGCTTGGCTTCACATGCGGGATACCGAAACTGACGCCTGCGTGGTGGAGACAAATGATGGCCTGCTGCATTGCACCCGCGCAGGAGATTTTGAAATCGCCGTAGATATGGGACCGCCCAAGCTGGAATGGCAACAAATCCCCCTGCAAGAGGCCATGCATACGCATCATATCGACGTAAAGCTCGGCCCCATTGATAATCCCGTTTTATCAAACCCGGGCGCGGTCAGTATGGGCAATCCACATTGTGTCTTTTTCGTCGAAGACTTTGAGACGGTCAAACCTCATCTTGCTGGGCCGATGATTGAATTTCACCCGCTTTTCCCAGAGCAAGCCAATGTGGGTTTCGCCAAAGTTGAAGCCGATGACCGCATCCGCTTGAAAGTTTGGGAACGCGGCGTTGGCATGACCCTCGCTTGCGGGACAGGGGCCTGCGCGGCCGTTGTGGCGGCGCATCGCCAAAAGCGCACGGGCAGAGATGTGACCGTGGACGTCGATGGCGGCACACTTTATATTCATTGGCGAGAAACGGATGACCATGTCATCATGACGGGGCCTGTTGAATTAGAATATGAAGGCACGGTTTAACACCAGCGCATCAGCTTAGCTGCCCTGTTCAGCGCAAGGCGTGCCTGCCCCGCCGACTTGACCACATGGCAGATGTCCATCACATGGCACTCATGGCGGATACACCCGACAGACAGGCGACAAAAGTCATTACGCTCGGTTGCCGACTTAATGCCTATGAGTCTGACGTGATTGCGAAAAATGCGCGAGACGTCGAGGACACAGGCGCGGTCGTGATTAACACCTGCGCGGTGACGAATGACGCGGTTGCGGAATCGCGCAGGCAAGTGCGCAAAGCCAAAAGAGATAATCCTGATGCCCGCATTATCGTGACGGGCTGCGCCGCCCAAATTGACCCCACCATGTTTGCCAATATGGAAGAGGTCGATCAAGTCTTAGGCAATCATGAGAAAATGAACCCTATGAGTTTTGGACCGGGCGCCTCGACAGAGCGCGTTCGGGTCAATGACATTATGAGCGTCCGCGAAACCGCTCCGCAGTTTATGGGCAGTGCAAACGCCCTATCGGGGGGACTAAACGAAAAATCCCAATCGCGCAGCCGAGCCTTTCTACAAGTTCAAAATGGCTGTGATCATCGCTGCACATTTTGTATTATTCCGTATGGCAGAGGAAATTCTCGATCAGTGCCAGCGGGCGAAATTGTGGGCTCAGTGAAATCTCTCGTCAGGCAAGGCTATAATGAGGTTGTTCTGACTGGCGTCGACCTCTCCAGTTGGGGCGGAGACTTACCGGGCACACCGCCCTTGGGCGACTTAGTCCGCCGCATCCTAAAACTCGTTCCTGATCTCCCTCGCCTGAGGTTGTCATCTATCGACCCCGCTGAGGTCGATGACGTTCTATTTGAATTATTGATCTCAGACAGCAGGCTCAGTCCCTATCTGCATCTGTCCTTGCAGGCTGGCGATGATATGATTTTAAAACGGATGAAACGCCGCCACACCCGTATCGACTCGATAGACTTATGCGAACGCCTAAAAGCAGCTCGACCAGAGTTCACATTTGGCGCGGATATTATTGCGGGTTTCCCGACAGAAACTGACGAAATGTTTGCGAAGTCGCTCAGCATCATCTCAGAAATCGGCATTCCGTGGCTACATGTTTTCCCTTTTTCCCCACGCGCGGGCACACCAGCAGCAAAAATTCCACCCGTTAACGGGAATATTGTAAAAGCCCGCGCCAAAGTCTTGCGCGACGCTGGGGCGGCGGAAAAAGAAAAACATTTAGAAACCCGAATTGGAAGCGCCGATGTCGCGCTCTTTGAGGAGACAGGGCTTGGACGGCTCCCAGATTTTTCGTTGGTGAAGGTGGACAATCCTGCCCATGCAGGTAGCTTGGCACATGTGCGCATCATCGATGCGACCTCTGAACATTTAATAGGACAGATCTTTGGCTGAGAAAAAGAAAAAAAAGGGTTTTCTAAGCAAGCTCGGCTTCAAATCAAAAGCGGACAAACTTGCCGAGGAAGCCGCTGCCAATGCCGCCGCGCAGCAGCGTGTCGATGAGCAAATGGCCGAACGCATGGCGGCGATTAATGCGGCCGCCCTCGCCTCTGCCAGAAAACAAGATGAGTCCGCCCAGGGTCTAAGCGACGAAGAGACAGCCGCGCGCGAGGAAGAAGAAAAACGCCAAGCCGAAATTCAAGCGGCGCGCGACGTTGCCCGCGCCAAGCAGCTGGCGGAAGAAAAAGCGCGCAAAGAAAAAGAGGCTGCAGAGCAGGCTGCGCGCGCGGAAGACGCGGCAAAACAAAAAGCAGAAGCGGAACGTGTAAAGGCCAAGGAAGAAGCCAAGCGCGCGGAGGCAGAAAAAGCGCGCCTAAAAGCTCAAGCCGAAGAGGCGGTTCGCATAAAAGCCCTCGAGGAGGCCGCGCTCGCAAAAGCCAGTTCAGAGGCAGAAGCCGAAGCCCTGCGAGCCAAACAAACTGCCGAAGCCGAGGCGCGAGAAGCAGCCCGCCTTGTGGAAGAAGAGAAAAGACAGGCTGCAGAAAAAGCCCATCTTGAGGCAGAGCGCCTAGAAACGGAACGCCTAGAGGCTGAAGCGAAGGCGATAGAAAAGGCTGAAGCTGAAAGACTTAAACGCGAAGCCGAAGAAGCCGAACGCCGCGCCCGCATCGCAGAAGAAAAAGTCTCCCGCGAGATTGCAGAACGCGAAGCCGAAGAGGCCGCAAAAATAAAACGAGCCGCCGACCGCGTTGCCGCAGGTCTACCCGAAGTCAAAGCCGAGCCAGAGCCGCTCGCCGCCGGCGGTTTCATGCGCCGCATCACGGCGGGCCTGCGAAAGTCAACTTCCCGCATGACGGGTCAAGTCGACGCCGCCTTCTCCAAACGAAAGTTAGATGAAGAGGCGATTGAGGAATTAGAAGATATTCTCGTAATGTCGGACCTCGGATATGGCGTCGCCTCCAAAGTGACCGACCGTTTGCGCGAAACAAAATTCAACAAAGATGTGACAGATTTAGAAGTTAAAATCGCGCTTGCTGATGTCATTTCTGATATTTTGACGCCTTTAGAAAAACCTATTGTGTTTGGCATGACCAAGCCACAAATCATGTTATTTGTTGGGGTAAATGGCTCTGGTAAAACAACAACGCTGGGTAAAATCGCGAATAAATATACGAATCAAGGCAAGAAAGTTTTAATTGCTGCGGGTGACACTTTCCGGGCCGCCGCTGTCGAACAGCTGACAATATGGGGAGAGCGCGCAGGCGCGCCCGTCATGAGCGCCTCCCAAAATGCAGACGCGGCTGGCCTCGTTTTTGACGCCATTCAACGCGCGAGAGAAGAAAATGTTGATATCCTGATGATTGATACAGCGGGACGTCTGCAAAACCGCACGGAACTTATGGATGAGCTGTCTAAAATCATCCGCGTCATTCGAAAACAAGACGCCAGCGCGCCGCACCATTCTATCTTAGTTCTCGACGCGACTGTCGGGCAAAATGCGCTTATGCAAACGGAGGCTTTCCGCGATACGGCCGATATATCGGGCCTGATTATGACGAAACTTGACGGCACAGCAAAAGGCGGGGTTCTTGTTGCGCTTTCCGATAAATATGGTCTGCCTATCCATAATATAGGGATTGGCGAAGGCATTCATGATCTCGAAAATTTCAGCGCGCCCGTTTTTGCTGCGGCGCTGTCTGGCGTTGCGGATACGCTTGACGCGTAAAAAGCCCGATGCTGGCGCTATCGGGCGTTAAACATAATATGAGGTAGCGGATATTCGACCCCCTACCGCACGGCGAACCTCATCTCGTGGTACCTAGCGGCGAACGCGGCTCGGACCCCGACGTTGGTAGGCTGGAAACTCTTCTTCTCCATAAAAACCTGTTGAGGGTGTCGGCGAGGACACGGTTGAGTCCTGTGAGTAAGTCGTGCCGTTAGAATATCCTGTCCCATAAGACGTTCCGTGAGACGCGCTAGATCCCTGTGAATAGGTCGTGCCACTTGAGTGAGAAGAGCCCCCACTGGAATAGGAAGGTCCCGCGGAAGTCGTTCCGACATGGGACGAGGAGGATTGATAGCTCAAATGCCCGCCATCCGAACGGTAAGACTGGCTGGAACGGATTGTGCCTGTCCCAGGCTGACATAGCACGCGGCGCCACTCATACCGCTCTGGAGAGATTAAAACTTTAGTTTCGACCTGTCCCATGACGGGAGGAACGGGAACTTGGACCGTTTCCGCGTGACGGACAAGGTCTTCAACCTCAATAGAAGAATATTCAGCTGGTACTGGAATTTCCTGAACCCCGCCGGGGTCTGAAACTACTTGTTTTGTGATGGTTTTATATTTCGGTGGAACGGGGGTTCGAATGACCTGAGGCGGAGCGGTTAAAGCCCGGCGAGAGGTAGTAACTGTTGTTCCTGGTTCTTCCACAAGGCACCAAATTTCACACCCGGGACCGCAGCTATCGCCGCCGCTTTGCGTGCTCGCATAGGCCCCCCCTTGAAAGCCACCAGAATGCGAGGGGCTACGCAGACGTCCATCTGCGGTAGAATGAATAATATAGCCCTGTCGTTGTAATTCACCTGGATTTCCGCGCTTCCACACAAGGTGCGGCGCGCTGGTTTGGAGGGTCTCTTTAACGGTCGAAAATTGCGGCGCAGACACGGATAAGCGCTCATGGGCGGGGCGCGTGAGAATACGTTCCGATACACTTCGGTAGCTGGGCTGCCTTACGACATACCGCGTGCTGGCCTCTTTCGTGAGAATATTTTCAACGCGGGTTCGAAACTGGGCTTCTTTGACGTCAAGTCGAGTGAAACCCTCTGCCGTGACAACAGTCTCTGACCCTGTTGAATATTGCGCTGGTATTTTAACCTGCGCATAACATTCACCTGGGTTAGCAACGGGCGGCAATGCAGACGGAAAAGATGAATTCCCATTTGCCAATGCTGTCCCTCCATAGAATAAAGCTGTCAATGAGCCAGTGATTATACGTCGCATGAATACCTCCGTCGATGAAATGATAAATGAGCCTTCACATCTTGCGCAAAGGCCGATCGAAATGAAAAATTAAGAGGGGAAAAGCTGTGCCCAAAAGATTGGCGGCCGTATCCGCAAGCGAGCCAGTTCGGCCTAAATTCATGGCGTGTTGCCCGATTTCGATACCTATTCCAAAAAGAGCGAGACCGATAAATATCCAGCCGCCCCATAATTTGGGCCAGCCAAGGCGCATCAGAACGGCCAAAACCGCATAGGCCCCGAAGTGCACCAATTTGTCTATATTGGGGACGTCCCCAATTGGCACCGAAGGCCTCAAGCTCATCACCAGAATAACCACCAAAGCCGCAAGGGTCAGGCATTTGAACACATGAGAAATATAGGTCATGCACCGGCCTATAGCTGACATTTTGCGGCATAGCGACGGCAGGTCCAGGGTCATTTTGCGGTAATTCAGTGATGACAGTCCTCTACACAAAGTGGTTATGGGAATCAGACCCTTAATTGTGGCTCAAATGTGGCACTAACGATAATTTTAATGAATAAAGGCTGAGCCGCGCCCTAATAGCGCTGTAAATATGTCGCCGAGGGCTTGGAATCCGCCCCGCAACGCGCCAGAAGCATGTGTCAAAAGGGAATAAAGTGGAAAATTTATGATAGTTTTGGACCCCAAAGACGTCGCCGACTCCCTAGAGGGATGGACTGGAGGCGATGATTTCATAACAAAAGTGTTCCGCTTCGACGATTTCGCACACGCTTTCGGATGGATGACCCATATCGCACTCATTGCAGAAAAGATGGACCATCACCCAGAGTGGTTTAATGTCTATAACCGCGTCGATGTCACACTCACGACCCATGATGCGGGCGGTGTCACAGAAAAAGATGTCACTTTGGCGAAAGCTATGGAAAAGGCAGCAACATGATGCGCCATATTTTTTTCACAGCTTTAATCGGGGCCTCTACCCCCGCGTTTGCGCAAATTAATTTTGCTGCAACCTGCCCGGCAGGCGTCATTTCCGAAATTGACGGTCAAATAATCTGCGCAAAACAAGACACGCTAGATTTGCTTATCACAGATTTTGAAGCCTCCGAGCTAGAATTTGATATTTACAGACGAGGCCAAGAGGGTGATCGCGACGCACTGAGACAACTCCCGGATATCTCTCCTGAGGCCCGCGATAAGAGAAATTCTATAACGACAGCATTTCTTGCGCGGCACTCAGCGCTCTCCACGACCCCGATGCAGGTCGATGAACGCTTAAATTATGATCTTTTAGGCTTTGTTCTTACGCAGAGGCAACGCCTAGCCCCTTTTGATACAGCGCGCATTCCTTTCACAAATGACAGCGGTTTTTTCAATCAATTGTCTTTTGTCGCGCGGCAAACACAATTCAAAGCTCCTGAGGACTACGAGGCCTACGCCGCGCGCCTTACGCGGCTGCCGAAGTTTTTCGCCCAAGCAAAAGACAATATGCGCCGCGGGATAAGAACAAATTTCACAGCCAGCGCCGAGATATTGCCAGGCATTCAAGAGATGATTGACCGTATGGCAGATAGCTCCGCAATCGAGCATCCATTATTTGCGCCCTTCAAAACCTTCCCCGAAAATTTTTCAGAGGAAGACAAAACGCGATTAACAGCGCTTGGGCAGGCAGCCATCGACAGTGCGGTTCTACCTTCATACCAAAATTTATCCAAATTTATGCGGGAGGAATATACAATAGCGGCGCGCCAAACAGCGGGCTTGGGAACCAGTGAAACTCAACGGGAATATTACCGCGCGGTTACTCGGTTCTTCACAACATTAGACATCGGCCCGGATGACGTACATGCTCTAGGCTTGTCCGAAGTCGCCCGCATACGCCGGGAAATGGACGCCGTTATCACCGAAATTGGATTCGAAGGTAGTTTTGACGCGTTTCTAACCTTCCTACGAACAGACCCCCAATTTTATGCGAAAAGCCGTAAAGAATTACTCATGCATGCGAGCTATATCGCAAAACAGATCGACGGGAAAATGCCTCAATATTTTGGCACGCTTCCCCGATTGTCTTACGGCGTTATTCCGGTTCCTGAAGCGATAGAAAAAACCTATACAACTGGCCGATATTTCAGCGGGAACCCAGAGCGGGGGCAAGCGGGAAATTACGTGGTGAACACCTATAACCTACCTAATAGACCGCTATATAACCTTCCCGCACTAACGGCGCATGAGGGCGTACCCGGCCATCATATGCAAATTGCGATAGGTCAGGAATTAAAGGGTTTGCCAGAATTCCGAAAAAGTCTTTACCCGAATGCCTTTGGTGAAGGGTGGGGGCTCTATGCTGAAAAGCTAGCAGGCGAAATGGGTATTTACACGACGCCCTATGAAAAATTTGGTCAACTCTCTTACGAAATGTGGCGTGCCTGCCGCCTCGTGGTGGATACGGGCTTGCACTGGAAAGGCTGGACCCGCGAACAAGCCGAAGCTTGCTTCCTAGAGAATTCAGCGTTGGCGCCACATAATATCAAAACGGAAGTGCAAAGATATATTAGTTGGCCAGGTCAGGCCTTGGCCTATAAAATTGGTGAGCTAAAAATTCTTGAGCTACGCGGCAAAGCCGAAGCGGAACTTGGCGAAGCCTTCGATATTAGGAAGTTTCACGACGCCGTTCTCTCTAATGGCGGGATTCCGCTCGAGATCTTAGAAGAGCAAGTGCAACGATTTATCTTCGAAGAAAAACAACGGTTCGCACAATCCCTGCCCGTAACGCCGGCTATCCCATAAAAAAACCCGCCGACCCGTGTCCCATAATGTGACGGGGTCGGCGGGAAAATATCCCTACGTCAAACCCCGTAACGGGGCCGACTTAGCTATTAGAAGCGGTAACGACCACGCAATGTGAGCGGTATAGACAGACGCCCGTTACTATTGTTCAAACCGCCTAATTGTGAACCCGCGCCCAGCACAGACGTATCAGACTTTAGGCCGCCTTGATAACGTAGGCCTGTTTCCAAACCAATTGTTGTGTATTTAGCCACAGGTGTCTCGATGCCGATAAGACCTGCCGCAGTTGGAACCCAGCTATCTTCATAGAAACCAATATTTGGGTTCAATGCTGTGTCACCAAGTTGCGTATCTCTCAAAGCAATGTCATCGACATGACTTACGCCAGCACGCGCTTCAACGTAAGGGCGGACGCTTTTGAGAATGACACCATTGACAGGACGAAAATACTGACGAAGACCTAGTTCAGCACCATAGGCTTGGTACCCGGTTAATTCGCCCGACAGGGCTTGGCCGCCGATTGTACCTAAATCTTGAACACCATCGGAACTTGCTTCTTCGTAATGACCTAGAAGTGTGATCTTCGTATTGGGTGCCAAGGCATAGGACCCACCAAGCTCTGCACGAACGCCCGTGTTATAAGCTTCGCTAAATGACACTGAATTGAAGTCATTATTTGGATTTGGGTTCGTACGGCTAGCCGTAATCACATTGTTCCCAACGGGGAATGACGCGCCGATGCCGCCTTCTAAATTCCAGCGGGCCAAACAATTGCCTGTGTGGCACTTGGATGTTGTCACAGGTTTATGCGCCGCTTGTTGGCTATAATACCCTGTTGAGTTGTTATATTTCGTGGTTGCTTTATTTCCGCCGAGGCCAAGGAAAGAACATCCTGACAAAGCGACAGCCGCTGCTCCGAGCATAAGAATACGCATAGTATCACCCTATATGTTCCGGATTGGCACAATTGCCGAAGGTTTCCGGTGTCTCACGGGTCAGCTTTGCAAAAGAAGGGCCAGAAATACCCTGGCAAGTTTTTCACCTCCCAAAATTATTCCCACACTTCACGGCATCACCAAATACCCAAGTTTCAGTAACGTCGACCGCACCAGCGTATTATCAGCACTAAAGTCTCAATTACCTTGAGGCACCTTAGAGGGGTTAGCTTATTTTCGAGTGAAGTTATGTGGTAAAAAATCTATGAATCTGGTTTGCATTAAAAAGACCTAATATTGCTGATATATTCAGGCCAAAAAAAACCCGACCACAAGGGCCGGGCTAAAATTAAATTTCGGAGCGCTTTAGAAGGCCACTCTTCCGCGTAAATTAACCGGAATAGAGAAACGGTCATCACTTCTTACACCATCGCCCTTCAGGCCATCACGCCAGCGAATGCCCGTTTCAACACCAATCGCTGCGCGCGGTCCTACAGCCATTTCAGCACCTAAAATACCTGAAGCGGTTGGGCGCCAGCCACTTTCAATAAACTCACCGGTAGGTGAAAAGACTTCGCCCGTATCAGTAAAGTTCTGGGTAACCTCTACGTCATTATTATAAGTAAAACCGCCGGTTGCGCCAACATATGGGCGTAATCCGATACCGTTTCCGACATATTGACGAACGCCAGCTTCAAATGTGTACTGACGTAAATCAGTAAAGGAAGCTTCTAAATCACGCTCAACAACGCCCATATCCGGCGTAAAAGCTGCAATATTTGGGTTTGCTGGATCAGCAAATACACCCGAGATGAATGAGCCCGCGTCGACCGTCTGACCGCTCTTCTCAGAGTAAGCAGCAGACGCTAATAAGGTTGTGTTCCGAGATACATCATATGTCCCTGCCCCGCCAATATTGTAACCTTCAGAGAAAGCATCGCTATATTGGACGTCATCAAACTCGCCGGCAATACCGGGGCTAGGCGATCCGTCACCTGGATTAGATGGGCTTCTCTCCCGGCCGCTTTTCGCAGCGCCATCAATATCAAATTCTGTACCGCCGAACACTTCAAAACCGAAAGGCAATGCAGCGCCTACGCCGCGGAGCTGTGGTACACCGAAAGGTGCGGCATAAGGTTGTGGAACGTAAATTGGCGCGCCAACAACATTTTGCACAGCCGCCCCATTAACAAATTGACCATTTCCAAATTGTGTTCCGACAACATTTCCGCCGAAGCCCGCATTTCCAAACTGAGCGCCAGCGCCGCCATTTGTAAATACAGTATTTCCGCCGAAGCCACCGCCTATACCTTGCGCGGCTAATCCAGGACTAACGACCCCAGGTCCAAACCCTGCACCGCCAGCGCCGAAACCGGCTTGACCAAAGCCCGCTCCCCCTGGTCCAAATCCTGCGCCGCCAGCACCAAAGCCAGCTTGACCGAAGCCCGCCCCGCCTGGTCCAAATCCCACACCGCCAGCACCAAAGCCAGCTTGACCGAAGCCCGCAGCGCCTGGTCCAAATCCTGCGCCGCCAGCACCATATCCGTTTAGTCCTGCGCCATATGCATCGCCGTAGCCCTGCCCTGCGCCGTAACCTTGAGCAACGCCATAAGCTCCGCCAGCACAACCCGCGTCATATCCGCCGCCATACGCGGCAGCTTGACCATATTGACCATATGCTGCTGATTGACCTGGAATACAGTTAGCGCCGTAAGCACCACCCGCTGTTCCGTATCCGTTACTCTGACCGCCCATGCCCAACCACGAGCAACCTGACAATAAAACCGCTGATAAAGCGCAAGCTGCAAGACGCATATCGGCCTCCTTCTCTTTTTTTTAATTCAAGAACTTCTGATTTGTTTTAAAACAGAATATACTTAAAAAAACGTTCCCAAACTGGAAACAAACCCTTAACGAATCCAAGTCTTTGCTTGGTTAACGCTACTTAAATTTTCACACGCCCTAAAAATTGACTGATCCTCGCAATGTGAATGGAACGGAGACGTTCACATCTCCTTTGGATCCCTCGACAAATTCTCCAGCTGAATTTGTGAAATCAGCGTAATCACGGCTACCTTGGACACGTAGTCCCGTCTCCGCCGCAATCGCAAAGCCAGGCGTTAACTGCCATTCAGCCCCAAAATTTAGCTGACCTTGGGGCAACCATTGCGAGTCATAAAGCTCTGTTGTTGATCCATCTGTAGGAACAGAGAAGCTGTTGCCTTCTGTCGTTCCAGCACTGAAAGACGTATCATAGGACGCTTGTGTTTGATTTGTTTTAAAACTAACGGCATTTACATGTGATACGCCGACAGACGCCCCAACAAATGGCGTAATTGTTTTATATCCATCCGTTCTAACAATAGGGTTGAAATAACGACGCGCACCGACCTCTAAGTCATACCGCTGAAGGTCTGAGAAATCATAAGCGAAGCGCGCAATCTCTTGATTGGGTATAAAAGTCTCATTGACGGACGGAGGCCCGTTCGGAGTGAACTGACCCGGAATTTCATCGCCGTTTGCATCAACACTTGGAATCCAATCCTGACTAACCACTTGTTCATATAGCGTGGCGTTAACTGTCGAGACCGTGAGGTCTTTGCCTTCCGAATAAGCATACCCACCATTTACAAACACGGTCGTATTATCGTTGACAATATATTCTAGGCCCGCTTTCAGGCTGGCGGGCGTCGACCATACATCATCGAAAGAGACCGTCGGGTTGCTCGCGCTTTCAAATGTATTAGGCGCAAAAATATTCGCGGCATCCTGCTCATTGGCGGTATATCTTGTGGTTGTCACGCGTCCAGAGGCTTGGGAGCCGGCTTCCCGCCCTCTGTTGAAATCTTGAGGATTATAACCGCCTGAGGGACTTAAATCATCGCGGACATCGAAATCGAGCAAGCTCCCAGAGATACTTTTCTCAACACCAAGTGACAAAGAGCCCCGTAACCGCGGCTTTCTTATTCTTTGACCTGAAGTCTGAGCGGCATGCACTGGCGCTTGCCCTACGGCATTTCCATATCCGCCATTTGTAAATTGCGGTTGACCAAATTGTGGTTGCTGAGGGAAGCCCCCATGCGCGCCATAAGCGGCATTACCTGGCCCTTGAGCAAATGTCCCGATTGTGACTTGCTCTGGCCGACATCCGCGCGGAATAGGCTGACGCGGCGACGCGATTTGACAGCGCTGACTAGCCCGTTGACCATATTGGCCATACTGCGCTGTCTTTTGCTTGGCATAGGGATTCGCATTTTGGGAGGATTGGCCACCAATAAATGAACAGCCCGAAAGGAGTGCCGTCGACAAAGTTGTCGACAAAATTACAGTTCCCAGACGCATATCGTCCCCCGCATTCGAATATGGGAAACGGATGTTTTCCCATCATGGTTAACGTTGGGAATGAAGGAACTTGTTTAACAATGGGTTTAGGCGCAGCATTTTAGGCGGATGAGACTGCGTCTTAGCGGATTTTACGTGATAATTAGACGAAAACAGGGTTTTTTTGGGTGCTGGAGGCTAGGAAAAAAGAAAATTTACACGTTTTGAAATAGTAAGGGCTCTCTTAATACAGGGTTTTCGGCCAATGATTCGACTAATTTTCGATCTGGGTTTTAGAATGTCTATCTGCCTTATCTGAACCGCTGGCCGGATATATTGCTTTTGCGACAACTTATCTTCAAAGGTGACCTGTGAGCACGTCAATTCCTAAAACCCTCATCTTAAGCTCGACCGTTGCGAGCTCACGCGTTGGCGCAAGTGCGGCAAGCTTTTGTCTACAGAGACTAGGGATAGAGACTGTTGTCTTGCCAACAACAATAATGGGGCGTCATCCAGGCTGGGGGAAACCAGGCGGAGGGGCGACGGATGTTTCGATGCTGCGTGATATTTGGGCGGGCGTTGCGGCGCAAAATATGAAATTTGATGCCGTTCTGACGGGATATATGGGTGAAACTGCCCATATTGAGTTCGGAGAGGAGATTATAGATCAGGTAAAAACGCGCAACCCTGAGGCCGTCATTGCGGTGGATCCCGTCATGGGTGACCATGGCAAGCTTTATATCTCGGAGGAAAGAGCGAAAGCCATTATTGATCGCCTCATCCCGAAAGCGGATTTCATTACGCCAAATCTGTGGGAATATGAGTTTATCAAGTCTCGCGTGACGGCCCTACCTGACTTACTCATTACGTCTGTTCTAGATGGCGAGAATATTGGCGCGGCGTGGCAGGATAACGAAAATCATTGGCAAGTCAGTCACACAAAGTTTGAATCGGTGCCGCATGGCGGCGGAGATAGCCTTGCAGCGCTTTTTTTGGGGCGGCGTTTATTAGGGGAATCGCCGGCCACCGCATTAGCCAAATCCGTGGCCACCGTTTTTGAACTTATGCGAGCGGCTAATACTCTCGACGCAGGTGAATTACCGCTTGTCAGAATGCAGGCCTTTATTAATGACGCCATTGCGTTACAGCTGCACCCATGAGTGAGTATAAGATATATGGCGACCTGCCAGAGCAGTTTAGCGGCCTTAAGTCAGCGATTGCACATAATTATGCGGAGCATGATGAGCTAGGGTTTCAGTTTTGTGTGATGCAAAATGGTGAAACCCTCATAGATATCGGCGCAGGTTGGGCGGACCGGCGACGAACAAATCCGATTGATGAAACAACGCTATTCGCGGTTTTCTCTTCAGGTAAAGCGGCGGCGGCCTTCGTCATTGCCTGGTTGGTTGAAGAAGATAGAATTGGCTATGATCAGCTTGTTGTAACGCTCTGGCCTGAATTCGGACAAGCCGGCAAAGACACTGTAACAATTGGCCAAATTATGAGCCACCAAGCAGGGCTGTCGGGTATTACAAATACGGATTGGACCCCTGAAGATTGGTTTGACTGGGAAAAGACTATTTCTCAACTGGAACAACAAGCGCCGATTTTCCCCCCTGGTAGCGCGTCAGGATATCATCCGGTAACCTATGGTTTCCTCGCAGGGGAAATTGCGCGGCGGGCAGATAAAGATCAACGTAGCTTAGGCCGTATTCTTCGCGAAGAGCTATGCCAGCCATCAGGCCTAGATGTTTGGATAGGTTTGCCCTCTTCGGAACACGGTCGCTGTGCCGAGATGCAAAAACCTAAAGCGCTGGCTAATATGGGCGAAATAACGGATGCGACCCGCTGGGCGTTTCTTAAGCCCTGGTCGGCACCGGGCGGAAAAGGCGCAGCCGCGTGGCGGGAAGCCGAACTGGCCGGATCGAATTGCCATGCAACAGCGCGCGGGTTAGCGGGTCTCATGCAAATAGCCGTGAGCGGTAGGCTGGGTGAGAGACCCATTTTATCTGAGGATATTCTGACAAGTTTTTCAAAATCTCGGGTGAGCGGGCAGAATCTTGTCTTGCCGTTTGAGTTAAGTTTCGCTGCAGGCGTCATGCAGAATGCGCCCAATTTTTTTTATGGACCTAATTCAAAAACACTGGGCCATAGTGGATGGGGCGGTTCCTGTGTCTTTGCCGACCCTGTGACAGGTTTACACGGCGCCTATGTGATGAACCGTCAACGAAATAGTCTGTTAGGGGATATTCGCTCGCGCGCCCTCATAGATGCGGTATACGAAGCACTATGAGTCGGTTTATCCAAAAACTTTGGGAGATTGCCCCGACCCTTGTGAACGGCACGCCGCATGCCAGCGAGCTCGGCATGAAGTTCGTAGCCATTGATAAAGGCATAGCCACCTTATCGCTGCCTTATAATAGCGCGCTTATTGGGGACCCGAGATCCCGGGTGATTGCCGGCGGGGCTGTGACGACCCTTCTGGATCAGGCTTGTGGGTTAGCGGCAATCTCTGGCTTTGACGGTTTAGCCCAGCTCGCAACACTCTCTTTGCGAATTGATTATCAACGCTCCGCTGAGCCGGGCGAAATGATTATTGCCGAAGCTGAATGTTACAAAACCACGCGGCATGTCGCCTTCATTCGAGCTATTGCCCATGATGGAGATCCCGATGATCCGGTGGCGACCGCGCAATCAACCTTCATTTTGACTGGACCGGTTCATAAGATGCCCAACCTAGGAACCCAGGAAGAGGGCGGCACAGAATGACACAAGAGTTCGCGACCCGTCTTATCGGCGAAATCCCTTACGCTCGAACCTTGGGCATTCGAGTTGATTTTTCTGAAGACACCCTTCTTCTCATTTTACCCTATCAGAAAAGTAACATCGGCAATCCAACTTTGCCAGCTTTGCATGGCGGGGCGATTGGGGGGTTCATGGAGGTTTGCGCGCTGGCCGAATTACGCAGGCGTTCACCTAAATTGCCATTTTCGAAACCGATTGGCGTAAATATTGATTATTTGCGCCGCGGGAATCCTGTTGAGACTTACGCCCGAGCAGATATTTTTAAAGAAGGGTCGCGTGTGGCAAATGTACGGGTTCGAGCCTGGCAAGACAATGAAGATGAACCCATAGCGGCATTGAGCGGCCATTTTCTGCTACCAAAGACTTTGTAATCTGTTGGAGTTAGACGCAGCACGTTAGGGCCTTAAAAGCGACTCTCAAAACTTTCCTTGAGTTTCATTTTCGCAGGCTCCCCCGTGACAAACTCATTCCCGCCGACGCCATAGATTGCGACCACGTCAAACCAATCATTGGCAATGCCCTGATTTAAAAGCT